>CAIWET010000468.1 GCA_903911805.1 uncultured Ignavibacteria bacterium
ACTCCTAAGTTATTGAATTATATAATATTTACTTATATTGAAATTGTAATTTCAATAAGTGTAATATACTGAAATCATCAATAGGGAGCAAGAAAAAAAATGAGTTTTACAAACGATTTTAAAGAATTAATGATAAATTAATTTCCAGTTTACGGAACTTTTCCATTGAATTTTATTTTCATAAAGGTACAAAATTTAGTCAAAAATTGATTTTTTTAATAGGAACTATGAGGTATTAAATCAAATTTTGAATTGTGAAAGAATTTGTGAAGAATAATACACATATAATGTGAAAAATCATATTTTGGCAAAATCAAAAAATAGATCATCTCCAAATACTAAATTCTCAAATACTAACTCATATACCGTAAATAAGTGAAAATATACCCTGAATACAAAATGGGCATTTCAAAAGTTTGGAAATGTCAAATTAATTTTGTAATTTTTAATAAATATTATTTGTTCTTTTAAAATTTGTATGAAAATTATGTGAATTTATTTTAATGTATTGTCACTATGTGACTAAAATAGTAAATAATGTGTCTATAATTAAAATTGGATCAATAATAAAGAAATCAATATAAATATTTCAACAAAATTGATTTAAATACAGTAATAACGCTAGTTCTTTTTTAATTTTTTTAATTTTTGGAGGTTCTTATGAAAATGGTCTTGTACTTTTCCGTACTTATTATGGCTTTATTTTATCAGCCAGCTGAAATTAAAGCCCAAACCCCGCCAGACAGTTGCTTAAAGATGATGTGGCCAGACTCAACTTGGATAGAAATTGATCCAGATTTAGGAAGTATGTATAATAGGGGATATGTAAATAGCGATTCAATTAAAATTGATTCTTGCATTGGTTCACCTACTTATGGAATGAAATACGCAAAAGGATTTTTTGCAGTTGGATTTAAAAAATATCCTTTTGCAAATGCAATACCAAAAGATTCAATTTACACAAGTAATATTATTATTGATAATCACACGAAAGTACAAATTCAAAATTTAGAAACAAAATTTGGTATCTTTAAATTTTTAAGGCAATTCGAAGATATAGAATATCCTGACTCGGTTTTTTATAACGTAGGATATGTATATATTGCACTAAATAATTATATTTGTGTTGATAGTTTAATTAATTACTTAGAAAATACTGTGGATTCAGTTGTTGGTGTACAATTGGAATATACCGCACAAAAATATAATGGAAAATTTACTAATTTGCCTGATGACATAGGATTAATCCCAAATATTTATAAAAGCGATATAAATTTAAATTGGAAATTGGAAAGAGCATACTATCAACCTACTAAATGGTATGAACCATTTAATACAAATTTCCAACCTTTAGGATTTCATACATCTATATATGAAATGAACTTACCATTAGCTTGGGAAATATCAAAAGGAAAAAATTCTGTAATTGCAATTTATGATGGATTTGGAAGAAGATCAAAACACCCTGATGTTTTTCCAAACTTGATAAAATTAAGTATAGTTAATACTGATAGTGACCCTGAAGAACTACCAAAAAGAAAATATTATCATTCTTCGTTACTTGGTATTGGACATGGACTTGCTGTAGCATCAAATGCTTGTGGAATAGGCGATAATGGATATCCATTAATTGGATCATGCCCTGAATGTAAATTTATAATAACACGAGAAGATTATGAAGGCAATTCAATTAATGCTTACAAGTATGATGTTGATGGAAAAAATGGATTATATACATATCCAGATATAACTACACATAGTATGTTTTCACATTCAGATGATGGAATTGATATGGCTAAAGGAATTTTAGCATTTGAAGCAGTAGGTAATGATAGATCTAAAGATGGAAAAACGGAAGACGCAGTTACCGGTGTATCTAATTATAAAATTTATTATCCATCTTTTGATTATTTGGAAAATGGTAAGGTATTTATATGTGATAATGGAAGTGATATATCTAAAGATTACAAGCAGTTAAATGTTGGTGCTACAATGAGTGGAGAGATTTACAACCATAATTGTGAATTATTTAATAGGAATACAATAAAAAATCCAGATAGCAAAGGTGCTAATTATTCAAGACAAATTCAATTCAGAGATTCTTGGAATTTCTCTCTCGGTAATGAAAAATTTAACAATAATCCAAATGTAAATTTGAGAATGCAAGCTAAAAGAAACGCGTTTGTAGATTTAGTAGCACCTGGCACAGCGGTATTAGTTGCACAAGAATGTAATCCATTGCAAAGAGATGCTACTGGTCCATGCGATTATCAATATACAATAGGTTCACCACAGTGGTTCAATTGTAAATTGGAGATTAATTGCATAACATCAATTCCTGAAGACTTAGACAATATTATGTCTAATCCAACCGGTACATTCTGTGGACTACCAAATAGAGATTTAAAAGATAGAATTAATTGTGCAATTATAGATGCACAAAAATATGGAATTTGGCATGGGACATCGCACTCAACTCCTTATGTTGCAGGCATTGCAGGACTAATGACATCACTCAATAAATTTATGGGTGTTGAATTAAATGCCCCTTTAGCTCAAGGTGGAAAGCCGGTGGACGGTTCACAGGTTCAAAGAAATGCATACAACATTCTTACTTTTACAGCTAAAAAAATTCCTGATTTTAAGAATTTTTTTTCAAATAAATTTAAATGGGATGTAAACGATCCAATTGAATATTCTTATTCAGAACAGACTTTAGACTCCAAGGCAATTCAATACGAATACAAAGTACAATATAATGACCAATTAAAAAGAACTTGGGCTCAAAGAGTTGGTTTTGGCTTGGTAAATGCATATCGTGCAGTAGCACACTCAATCAGACAGCTTGGAGATTATGAATATTCAATTCCCAATAATTTAACTCTTAATTTTGCTGATAATGATGGTACTGGAGATTCTAGGGGTTATATTACTCCTGATGCTGTTCCTAAAAGATTAATGTTATGGGGCGACAAAGTAAAAGAAGGTTCAAGATTATTTGAAATTGGAATATGGAGAGGTCCAACAAATGGTATGGATGTTAGCCCTTATAGTGTATTAGAGTATGGTGGTGTTTCCTTGCCGAGCGAAATTCATAATAATCAGGGCGTTACAAGAATCAACAATGAAGATAATGGAAATAAAGAATCCGAAATTAAAAGAATAATTACTGTTCCTGAAGATTGTATATTAGCTATTGATGGTATAGTAATTTCTGACCAGCCCAAAGCTTATCACTTAGTTTCTACAGCTGGTAGTGAAACTCATTCAAGCAAAATATTAATTGAAGGTTTGATTCAAGATGTAGAAGTAATTGGTAATTTAAGAGTTGGAGATTTAATTCTAAATTCAACAATAAATGACCCAACTAAGGGTATGCCAGGTTGCTTGATGTTTGGAACTGATAATGCACAAAATCCTACATATACAAGTGAAGTATATGGTATTATAAATGTAAAGAATTTTGGTTACATTTATTCCTGGGGCAAAGCAATTTTTAGACCAGGTGCAAAAATTGAATTAAATGGCACTATGGATTTTGTCCTAAATGGATACTCTAAAATTGATATGGAACACGCTTCAGAGATTACAGGCATTGAAGGACGTAAAATTGAAGTTAAAGACAATTCAATTTTAACAATCAAAGAAAATTCAGTTGTTGAATTAAATCTTGAAGTAAATGTTAAAAGTGGTGCAACATTAAATATTGAAAATAAAGCGTATGCCAAAATCAAAAAATTAAATATAGAAAAAGGTGGTAATGTAAATATAGCCCCTGATGGAGTTTTAGCTTTAGGTGAGCAGGAACATATTTGTAATGGGAAATTATATGTAGCAGGTTCTGATTGTCATAGAGCAAAAATAGTTGGTAGGATAAAAGAAAATTGTCTTCCTTCTGATGATGCAGAATATGCAGGATTTACAAATATTGAAACTACACCTGTGATTTATATGAAAGGCGATTGTGCTGACCCAACAACATTAAATCAATTAAAATTAGTTCAGGCAGAATTGAGAGATGTGAGCATTAATGCTTATAATGTATCAATCGTTGATCAAATTTCTAATTGTATTTTTTCTTCTGCAACAAAAAAATCAAATCCTTTCTTTAATTTAAGTTATTTGTTATCATTGAGATATGATAATTGTCAGGAATGTAGTGCATTATCTTATAAAAATGTTGTAATGAATAATTGTTACTTCAAAGATTATTCAATGCCAACACCACCACCAAATGACCCATATAATCTAAATAAAAATGAATATAGAACTGGTGGATTTATAGTTGAAAATTATGATAATGTTGCAATATCAACTTCTCATTTTGCAAATTTGGAATATGGTATTGGTTCTTATAACTGTAGTCAGGTTACAATTGATCACTCTACTTTTGATTCTTGTGGCATAGGTGATTATGATTATTCCTCAAATACCAAATTATGCTCAAATGTTTATAATGTAGTTAAATATGGCAGTTTTAGAGATCATTCCAGAATAGGCTATGTATTTGACAATAATTACAACATTAACAGAGTTTGTTATTCAGCTGTTTCAAGTGATGAACAAAGATTTAGAGGTAATTTGTTTCTAGATTATTTGCAGGGGATATCAAGTTCTTGTACTCCATTAATATTGAATTCAAAATATGAAAATGGTCTTGCAAAAATTTATGGAAAAAACTCTTTTAATTCTTTTCCATATTTAGAAAAGAATTTTGTTTACAAGCGTTGTGAATTCGATTTATTTTCTACAGATATAAATTTAAACAAAAGTTGCTGTTCATTGCAGTTAAATTGTGGTTTAAATAAGTTTTCTGATTTTTCAACTTTTCATATTCGCTATAATGGTCCTGGATTCTTTCCGCCAATTGATATGAGTTACAATGCTTTTCCTCCGCTTTATACTCCAAGATTGTTCCAGGTTACATCAAGTAATTCCACTAATTATTCAATGTATGAATCTGATAATGGTTATTATTGCTGTGACGATAAAATTGTAACAGATAATCATATTTATTGTCCTCCAATTCTTAATTTACAAAATTACAGTAATCCAATAGTTCCGATGATAGACAAAAATGATGATAATCCAAAAGCTACAAGCAAGGTTACAGAAGATGGTATATTATCAGGTAATTCAATTTTAAACTTGGTTGATAATTATATGAATTTGAATTGTCAAACTTCAACAGATGTAGAAAATATTGAATTGTGTGATGGAATTCAAATTGAAAATATAAGTCCAAATCCATTTTCAAAAACATCAACAATAAACTTAAAAGTTTCAAAACAAATGAATTTAAAGATTACAGTTTTGAATAATTTAGGTCAATTTATCAGTACACTTTATGAATCTAATTCAGAAATTGGCAATCATTCAATCCCTGTTAATTTAGAAGATTATTCAAATGGATCTTATTATTTAGTATTTTCATTGGATAATAAAACATTAGTTAGAAAAATTTATAAGATTAATTAAGTCAAATATAAGCAGTCTCAATTAAAAGGGACTGCTTTGTATAATTCAAAACTAATTTTCCTAGTAAACCATCCCATCCAAAAGTATTGCTAATTACCTCGCTGATTCTCGTCATTCGTATTTTTCTATTATATTCACATCATTATGGTAATTTGATTCCTAGCCTCCAACCTGTTTGCTTTTGCCTATAAAAGACGAGTCACCTAAATGCAGATTAAAAAAATTTGGTGATTTTCCACAAAATTTAAGTAGTCTTTGATTCACCTGAGAAGTAAATTAAATGGCACCCCTCAAGGAATAGCTCCAAACTTTAATTTTCTTTATAGAGTAGTTTTATTCATAGTAATAATTTTCTTAATCTAGAAACAAAACCTGAAAGAAATAACTTAATACTCTATAATTAGTAATTGAATATTAGAGTTTTTTATA
>CAIWET010000469.1 GCA_903911805.1 uncultured Ignavibacteria bacterium
GGCATGACATTCAAAAAAATTTACTATATTCTTTGCTTTACTCATAATGACGGGATAAAAAAGACTGGTCTAAGACCTGTCTCTACAAATACAAATTCCACTATTTTACTTCCCCTCCTTTTATAAGGAGGGGTGGCAAAACGTGTATTCATGCACGTTTTGACGGGGTAGTCACTTTCAAACTGCCTGGTTTCCTCGCTATGCTCGGAATGACATCACCAAAATGTTAAATCGATTCTTCACTTCTCATGAGAAATACGGAAAAATCTGAATGCTTCGCATTCACTCATTCAGGGATGAATGAGCTACTAATTTTAATTCTTTAAGTCCCTCCCTTCAAGGGCAGGGATTTAAGGTGGGACGTGTGGTGGTCGTTTTTTCAAACGTAGATGCCGCATCAAGTGCGGCATTACATACCAAATAATTCTAAATAACTTACCAAACCATTTCGGATAATGATTTAAAGCCTATTGGCTCTACTGAATAAAATGCTTCGGCATAACGAAAACCAACTAACATTCCGTGGGCTATTGCTCTTGATTCTACTTCCTGTAAAAATTCTGGTCGTGAAAGTCTTGTTGTTGGTCCACCTTCATCGCTTACTCCAGGAACAAATACTTGGGAAGAATAAGCTCGGATTGCGTCCATTTTTGTTTGGAACGAATCGGTAATATCAACAAAAAAATCAGGTTTACGCAAAAATTCATAAGATTGCATATAAGAATACATTTTTCTGATTCTGTGTGGTTTTTGGATTTCCCCTTCAAATGTTGTTTCTACTTTTAGTAATCCGCTTTTGAACATTGCTTTACGAATTATTTTGTGAACTGCTTCGTGGTCTGGGTGACGCTCAAATTCCGAGTTCATTATTACTACTTTTGGTCTGTATTTTCTAATGCAAATGATTGCAGCTTTTTCTGTTTCTTCTGTAAGTGATAAATTGCCATCAGGAAAGTTCAGACATTCTCTATATTTAATCCCCATTATTTTTGAAGCATTTTTGGCTTCTTCGGCTCTAATTTCTTTGCTACCACGAGTACCCATTTCACCTGCAGTAAAATCGACAATAGCTACAGATTTGCCTTCTATGCAAAGTTTTGACACTGTTCCACTGGCTGCTAATTCAATATCGTCAGGGTGTGCAGCAAAGCATAATACATCTATTTCAAGGTTTTTCATATTTCTTTCTGAAAAAATTACATTAACGAAAATAAGTTAGCAAAATTATAGTTTATACTTGGTATAATATTTGATATGTTTTTACTAGTTAAGTAATAAATAAAAGTTAGAAATGAAGAAGCTAAATATAATACTGATAATTTTGATTTTAAATGCAAGTGCACTTCTATCGCAAGAAGATTCTATTGGCAATAATAAATATGGAATTTTTGGCTCGTTAAGTATCCATCAATTTATAGCTTCTTTTAAAAAGTTACCTGATGTACCTACTTGTTGCCCAAACTATAATAATGGCTCAGGCAAAGGATTTAATCTGGGTTTACTTTATGAAATTCCATTACCTTTAGGTCTTAGTCTAGGATTAAGAACTGGTTTTGCGAATTATAATGGCTCATTTTATAGTTATGAAAATACTTTGGTTAAACTTGATTCTGTTATTGCTCAGGGAGTATTTGAACACGTTTTGGATGTCAATTTAAATGATTTATTTATTGAGCCTTATCTGAAAATAAGCCCTATTAAGAATTTCAGTATTTATGCTGGTGGGCATTTTGGAACATTTATCACTAATACTTACCACCAAAAAGAAGTTTTAGTGCAACCAAGCGATAGAGGAGTTTTTGTAGATACACACACAAGAACAAGAAATCAAATTTCTGGTGATATTATTAATGCTGATGGAATAAATTCAGCTATAATTGTAGGTGCTGATTATGCTTTACCTTTAAATGCTAAAGGTTCTTTAATGTTAGTGCCTCATTTTCATTATTCTTGGGGAACTTCTGACGTTATTAAAACTTTAAATTGGAAAATCAACTCAATGTATGCTGGCGCTTCGATTAAATATACTTTTATAGACGAAAAACTTCCTCCTCTAAAATATCAGAAAACTAAATCATTAACAATTGCAGATACTTTAATTGTAGAATCAGAAAAAATCCTTAAAAGAGAATTTAAAACAGGTCAACCAAGATATTTCAATGATGAAGAAGTTTTGGGTGATACTACTATTATTTATGAAACAATTAATAGAACTGATACAATTTACAAAAGACCATTGCCAAAAGCAGAGATAGCTATGAGTAATGATAAAGTTATTATTAACACTCAATTTATCACCGAAGGTTATCCTGTTTTGCCAGTAGTTTTCTTTGACCCAATGAACGACAAACTGCAATCAAATTATAATATATTGCAAAATGCAGATAAATTCAATATTGATAATTTAGAACTTAATCCAATAGTTTTTCATTATAATGTAATGAATATTATCGGTTCTAGATTGAAAAATGACCCTTCTCAAACAATCACTTTGCACGGCTATGCAGACTCAATTGTCGAAAAAGGCGATTGTGCATTAGCTCAAAGAAGAGCAGAAACTGTTAAAAAATACTTTACTGATGTTTGGAAAATTGAGCCTTCAAGAATTAATTTCAAATTAAAAGGAAAAATCTGCTCACCTCAAAATGTTACTTCTGCTTTGAGCGATAGTGGATATAAAGAAAATATGAGAGTTGAAATTTCAACTGAAAGCAAAAAAATCCTGTCTTCAGTTTTAAGAAAAAGAGCTTTACAAATAATAAGCATCAATCCAAAAACATTATCATTCAATCCAGAAGGCTCCACCAAATATGGAGTGAAGGAATGGTATTATAGCCTTTCGGCTGGAGATAGTCATCAATTGTTATTTAAAAATGGGACTGGCACTCCAGAAACTGCTTCGCTAGAGCTTACTTTAGAAGAAGCAAACAAAATCAAAAACGAAAGATATCTTGATCTCGAATTTGGCATTGTTGATACTGAGGGCAAGGTTGCAAACGTAAAAAGAGCAATTGAAGTTGTTGTTGATACATCAAATTATGAATTCCAAAGGCTTTCCTTAATTTTATTTGCATTCAATAGCGATAAAGTTCCAGAAGAAGCTCATTCAGATTTGAAAAGTTTTTTAACTGGGGTTAATCAAACTTCGAAAATGAAAATTTCTGGTTATACTGATTTTCTTGGAACATCTGAATACAATTTAGAATTATCTAATAGACGTGCCCAAAACACAGCACAGATGGTTAAGCAATATGCCCCAAATGCAGAAATAACAGAAATAAGTGGATTTGGATTCAGCAAATTTCCTCCAGGATTGACTCAATATTCTTCTCCAGTAGAAAGATTTTTATCAAGAACTGTTCAAGTAGAAATATATCGTCCGAGAGATAAAAAATAAATTATTTTGTTATCATAAAAAAAAGTGATATTTTTCCACATCAAATGTTGCTAAAATCCAAAAAGATTTTAGTAATTCGATTTTTAAATATTAGGTGTATAAATGACTGACATTAAGGTAACAAAAAGTCAAGGCAGCAGAATAGGAAATGTAGATTGGAATAACCTCAGATTTGGTGTTTATTTTTCCGACCACATTTTCGTAGCAGATTATATTGGTGGCAAATGGGGAGATTTTAGAATCGAGCCTTATGGCCAAATGCCAATGGAACCCTCACTCTGTACTTTGCATTATGGTCAATCAATTTTTGAGGGATTAAAAGCATTCCCAGACCAAAATGGCGGAGTAAATATATTTAGACCAATGATGAATGCAAAACGTTTAAATCATTCGGCTTCCAGACTTTGCATTCCCGAATTTGATGAAAATATTCTTATCGAAGGTATCGAAAAATTAGTTGAACTTGATAAACAATGGATACCTAAAGCAGAAGGATGCTCTCTTTATATCAGACCTGTAGTTTATGGTTCTGGCAATTTCCTTGGAGTGCACGCTTCTGATACTTACAGACTTATAGTTATGACTTCTCCTGTTGCTTCCTATTATCCTGAAGGATTAAATCCTGTTAAAATATTAGTTACCAGTGATTATGTTAGAGTAGTAAGAGGTGGACTTGGCTCAGCAAAAACAGCTGCAAACTATGCAGCATCACTTTTAGGCGGAATGAAAGCAAAAGAACACGGCTATGCTCAGGTACTTTGGCTTGACGCTATCTCACGCGAATATATTGATGAAGTTGGCGCAATGAACATTATGTTTGTTATTGACGACACTTTAGTTACTCCTCCACTTGACCAAGGTACAATTTTAGCTGGCGTAACCCGCGATACTGTATTAGCTCTTGCTAGAGAATGGGGAATTAAAGTAGCTGAACGCAGAATTGCAATTACAGAAATTATTGAAGCTCACAGAAACGGTTATTTAAAAGAAGTATTCGGCACTGGAACAGCAGCAGTTATTTCACCTGTAGGACTTTTGAATTATAAAGACCAGGATATGATTATTAATAATGGTGAAATTGGTGAATTATCTAAAAAATTCTATCAAACAATCACTGGAATACAAACTGGAAAAGTTGAAGATAATCATAAATGGAACAATCATATTAATATTGAATTATAAATTGAATGTAATTAATAAATTAGGCGGGA
>CAIWET010000470.1 GCA_903911805.1 uncultured Ignavibacteria bacterium
AATTATCATAATAATACTTATTATTATAAATCTATTTTTTACTTTAAAGAAGAAAGAAAATGATAATTCGAAATTATTAGAAGAAAATAAATCATCAATGAATAATATCAATTTAAGTATTGAAAGAATTGATAGGACATTCAGAGATGAACTTCAAAGAAATAGGGAAGAGCTCTCAAAGAATTTTAGAGATTCTAGAGAAGAACAGAATTTATCATTTAATACCTTTAGTGATTCATTAAGAAATTTAATTAATGAAATTCTTTTGAGCCAAGGAAATCAATTTGATAAATTTACAATTAATTTATCGAATTTGAATAAATCGAATGAGACTAAGTTGACTGAAATAAATGAATTTATCTCAGCTAAGCTTTATCAACTTCTGAATGATTTTAATGCAAATTCCAAAACAAATAAAGAAGATTTGAATTCATCAATTAAAACTTTTGAAAATGAATTGAAAACTCATTTTGTTGCTCATAATGAAGCTTTACAGAATAATTCCGATACTCTAAAGAAGAGCATAACTGAATTAAATACTCAAAATGAAACAAAATTAGATAAAATCAGAGAGCAAATTGATATAAAATTGCAAGATATTCAAAAGGACAATTCTGAGAAACTCGAACAAATGCGAGCTACAGTTGACGAAAAGCTTCAAAAGAGCTTAGATCAAAAACTTGGTGAATCATTTAAATTAGTATCTGATAGACTTGAACAAGTTCATAAAGGATTGGGTGAAATGCAAAATCTTGCTACTGGCGTTGGAGATTTAAAGCGAGTTTTATCTAATGTAAAATCCAAAGGTATAATTGGCGAGTATATGCTAAATAACTTACTTGAACAAGTTCTTACTCCTGAGCAATATGTCAAGAATTACAAACCAAAAAAGAATTCAAACGAAATTGTTGAATTTGCTGTAAAATTACCAGGAAAAGAAGAAAAATCAAATCTTTATCTTCCGATTGATTCAAAATTTCCAACTGAAGATTACAATTCTTTAGTTGTGGCTTACGAAAATTCTGATTTGCCAGGAATTGAATTATCCAAAAAAGCGTTATTCAATAAAATTAAAACTTTTGCAAAAGATATTAGAGATAAATATATCAATCCACCGGAAACAACTGATTTTGCTATAATGTTTTTGCCAATTGAAGGACTTTATGCAGAAGTCTTGCGTTATGAAAATATAGTTGAATTTTTGCAAGTCGAGTATAAGGTTATTATTACAGGTCCAACAACACTCTCAGCTTTATTAACAAGTTTAAATATTGGTTTTAAAACATTAGCCATTGAAAAGCGTTCAGCTGAAGTTTGGAAATTATTAGAAGCCACAAAATCCCAATTCGGAAAATTTGGTGAAGTTTTGGCACAAACTCAAAAGAATATTGATGCCGCTAGCAAATCAATAAGTGGAGCATTCCACAGAACAAAACAAATAGAAAGAAAATTACAAAATGTTTCTGATATGCCTTATGAAGAAGCAGACAATTTATTAGGAGAATTAAACAATGAAGATTAAATTATTAATATTTGCATTCATTTTAACTTATGCTACTTATGCTCAAAATGATTCAGTTGATTTAAATAATAATTATAGATTAGGAATGATTGATCGCGAATTTAAACCACTCGAAGCAAATACATTTGAACCTCGTGTTGGAGCATTTGTTCAAACTAATTCAAAAAAATTAAGGCTTGATATAGGCTCAAATATTAACATTTACAATTTCGAATCCCAAAGCAAAAAATCTTTCATTTATCACTCAATTAATTCAGAATTTATGACCTGGACTAGATTACGTAGTCAATCTAATTTTAAATTTCCAGTAGAATCATCTGACTATTATTTTGGATTAAATTATACATTTATTGCAGAAGTTAATGAAAATCAAAGTTTTGATGGAAGGTTTCGCTTTGCTCATATTTCCTCCCATATTGTCGATGGTTACTTAAAAGATACAAATACACTATCAGTCAATCCATTTGTTTATTCCAGAGAGTTTATTGATATTACTTTAGCTTATTCTTTTAAACAAAATTATAATTATTTTTATAGAATTTATGGAGGATTCAATACAGTTTTTTCGAGAAGACCTAAAGATGCCAATATTATAATTCCAAATATTGGATTTGATGGTTTTAAAGAAATTATTGTAATTCCATATTCAAATTATCAAAAAAAAGTTAATATTGATTTTGTATTTGGCTATGATTTCAAGTTAATCGGATTTAATGATATATATACCGGAGTAAATTCCTTCCAAACAGGATTAAAATTTAATTTTCCAGGGACAGCTTATACAAAAGGAATAGGGATCAATTACTATTTATACGATGGAAAAAGCATCCACGGAATGTTTTATAATCAAAGAGATTCATATTCAGGAATAGGATTTCAGATTTATTATTGATTAAAAAATTTTATTTTGAATTTAGCCGATGTCTACGAACTTCTCGGATGAATACGATAAAGTTAAAAAATTCCATTCAGATGGGCTCCACTTTTAAAGTGGAGCACATCTTTTATTAAAAATTATTACAAAAGATTATTCCTAAGCTATTTTTTCGATATAATTCTTCGGTAGAACATGCTTTAGCTTGTTCATTTGCGAAGCAAATCTGTAAAGCACAACCTAAAGGATGTGCTACCAAAATAAAAAATTATTCCAAAGCCATTTTTCCTATATTTTTATTTCCCAAATATTCCACCATATAAAATTTTCGTCCTTTTATTTTTAGTAAGATTTTTAGTGATTAATATCTGAGTAATTAGAAAAAGAATTATAAATGTTAAAAGTAT
>CAIWET010000471.1 GCA_903911805.1 uncultured Ignavibacteria bacterium
AGTATTTTTTGTAGTTTCTGCTTTCTTTTTATTCTTTTTTTGAGAATAAGCATTGAAACTTGCACTTGAGAAAAGTATTGTTAATCCAAGAATACAAAAAACTATTTTCTTCATTTTATAAAACCTAAAAAATTAATAAATATACAACTTTATATTAACGATATAATCAACCAAATATTAATTATCTTCAAAAAACTTATTGTTTAATTTCCAGATATCTCCTGCACCAACAGTTAATACCAAGTCACCTTCTTTAATTATATTTTTTAATTCTGAATACAAATTATTAGAATCTTGAATATAAACAACGTTCTTATGACCATAATTTACGGCAGAATCAGCAATAAGTTTCCCTGTTACTCCTTCAATTGGTTTTTCTCTTGCTGGATAAACATCTGTTAATACTAAAATATCAGCATCATCAAATGATTTTCCGAAATCTTTGTAGAATGCTTGAGTTCTTGTAAATGTATGAGGTTGGAAAATGCAGATAATTCTTTTATCTTTCCAACCAGATCGTGCAGCTTGTAAAGTTGCTTTAACTTCAGTTGGATGATGTGCACAATCATCTATATATAAAACTCCATTTTTTTCACCCTTTATTTCAAATCTACGGTAAACACCTGAAAATTCGGCTATTGCTTCTTGAATAACATTGAAAGGAACACCCATCTCGTGAGTTACTGCAATTGCACCAAGTGCATTTTTAATATTGTGAATACCTGGGATATTCACAACTAACTCACCCATCACAACATTTTTGATAATAACAGTACATTTTGTTGATCGTTGATCATATTGAATATTTTCAGCTCTAACGTCTGCGTGTCTTGATAATCCAAATGTAATAATTTTTCTTTTTATATTGGATAAAATTTCTTTTACTCCCTGGTCATCTAAACAAACCGCACAAAATCCATAAAAAGGAACTTTATTAGAAAATTCGATAAAAGTTTCTTTTAGATCATCAAAATCTTTATAAATATCTAGATGCTCAGGTTCAACATTATTAATAATAGATATTGTTGGTAATAATTGCAAAAAGGATCTGTCATATTCATCTGCTTCTACAACTGTCCAACCACCTTTACCTAATCTAGCATTAGTACCACCAAGACCTCTTAATCTACCACCAACAATTACTGTTGGATCAATTCCTGCCTTAATCATAATTAAACCAGCTATTGAAGTTGTGGTGGTTTTACCGTGAGTTCCAGCCACAGCTAGTGTGTAATTGAGTCTTGATACTTCAGATAACATTTCAGCTCTTCTTAAAAGAGGAATATTTTTCTTAATTGCTGCGAGTGTTTCACTATTTTCATCTATTTTAACAGCACTAGAATAAACAACAACTTCAGAGTTCTCGATATTTTTTTCGCTGTGACCATAAAAAATAGTGGCTCCAAGTGATTCCAAATATTCAGTATTTTCTGATTTATTCATATCAGAACCTGAAATCTCAAAACCTTGATTAATTAAAATTTCGGCAATTCCGCTCATTCCTATTCCGCCAATGCCTACAAAGTGAATTCTTTTTACTGATGAAAACATATTAATAACAATTAGTTATACAAACTACAAATTTAACGATAAATCAATAAATATAATCTAACTTTTTAACATTTTGTTAATTTTAAATTATATAGCCTATTAATTTTAAAAAAAATAGTATTTTTGTCTTTTAGAATTATTAAATTTGTTATGATTGAAGAAATAAATAAAAT
>CAIWET010000472.1 GCA_903911805.1 uncultured Ignavibacteria bacterium
GCATCGATAATTTAAAAAGTTTATATATATTAATAACAAATCTAAGAATTTATCGTCATTTTAAAATTAGTTTGCTGTAAAATAAATTTAAGGGGTAAAATATGGACGAAAAACATTCGCAGAAAAAACCTTTGCGTACTGCGGCAAATAAAATGAAAGATATTTATAATACGTATGTGAAAAATGATGAAAGCAGACCTATGGGGATTTATTTGGCAAATGATGAAAAAGTACAAGTTAAAGATGAAGTTAATTCAAAATTGGAAGAAAAAGTAATGTTTAATGACAATCAAGAAAATACACAAACAATTGAAACAAAAGGTTCAGACGATTCTCTTATCATTGAACTAAACGATAAAATTAATCAACTCGAAATCGAAAAAGAAGAGCTAAAAGATCAAGTTATGCGCAAGACAGCTGAGGTAGAAAACATCAGACGTCGCTCAATCAAAGAAAAACAAGAAATGATTGATTATGCTAACGAAAAACTTTTGCTTAAATTTTTAGGTATATATGACGACTTTACTAATGCAATCAGTCACGCAAACCAAAGCAGTGATTATGATTCACTCCTTAAAGGAATAGAATTAATTTATTCAAAATTAATCAAAACTTTAGAAGAAAGTGGAGTTACTCAAATCGAAAATTCAGCTGGTAAAGAATTTGATGTAAATACGCAAGAGGCGTTAGCTATGCTAGCTTCGGATTTACCTGAAAATTTTGTAATTCAGGAGATTCAAGCAGGATTTATGATGCACAATAAAGTTTTAAGACACACTAAAGTAATTACTTCGTCCGGAGTACCAAACGTAGAATAATATAAGGTAAATCAGAAAAATGTCAAAAAAAGATTATTACGAGATACTCGGAGTAAATAAAAACGCAGGGAATGACGAGCTTAAGACTAATTATAGAAAAATGGCTATGCAATATCATCCCGATAGGAATCCTGATAATAAAGAAGCTGAAGATATGTTCAAAGAAGCTTCTGAAGCTTATGAGGTTCTTTCCGATCCGGATAAAAGAGCTAGATATGATCGCTATGGTCACGAAGGAATGAAAATGGGATCTGATTTCCATCAATATTCGAATATCAATGATATTTTCTCGAATTTTGGTGATATTTTTGGTGGTTCAATTTTTGAAGAATTCTTTGGTGGTGGCTCCAGAAGAAGAGGTGGAAACAGACGTTCTTCTGCAGAACGTGGATCTGATTTGAAAATTAGATTACCTCTAACGGTTGAAGATATTGCTACTGGAGTTGAAAAAACTCTTAAAATTAAAAGAATGGGAGTTTGCGACGAGTGTAATGGCTTGGGAGCAAAATCCACAGCAGACTATAAAACTTGCCCATCTTGCCAGGGTTCTGGCGAAATCAGAAGTGTTTCACGTTCAGTTTTTGGACAATTTGTAAATATTTCTGCTTGTAATGCTTGCAGTGGTTCTGGTCAAATTGTTTCTAATCCTTGCTCAAAATGTGGTGGAGAATGTAGAACAAATATTGAAGATACCGTTAAAGTAAATGTTCCTCCTGGCGTTGAAACTGGAAATTACATTCCAGTAAGAGGCAAAGGAAATGCCGGAAAACGTGGCGGAGAAGCTGGAGATTTAATCGTTGTCATCGAAGAAAAAGAACACGAAGAATTCACTCGTAATGGCGATGATGTAATTTATAATCTTACTATCAGTTTCCCTGAAGCAGCTCTAGGCGGTGAAATTGAAATTCCTGTTATTAATGGCAAGGAAACTATTAAAATTGAGGCAGGAACTCAACCTGGATCATATTTGAAATTAAGAGATAAAGGAATACCACATTTGAATTCTTATGGTAAAGGTGATTTTATCGTAAAAATCAATGTTTATGTACCTAAAACTATTAATTCAAAAGAAAAGCAATTAATAAAAGATTTATACGAAAGCCCTAATATTGCTCCAAAACGCAC
>CAIWET010000473.1 GCA_903911805.1 uncultured Ignavibacteria bacterium
AATTCTACTCATATTTTCAAAAAAATTAATTCTAAAAAAAATAAATTAGCTATATTTTTAGACTCTACATATATATAATTTGCAATTTACGAAAAATATTTAAAAATGAGTAAAAAAGATTGTTCTTTTTGTGATGGTAAGAAATGTATTAAACTTTGTAAAGAAGAAAAAAAAGGAAAGAAGAAGTCTGGTAAAAAAAGTGATAAAAAGAAAAAGGGGAATTAAATCCCCTTTTATTCTAATCATTCTTTATTTCCCAATACATATCTTTTCTAAGTTTTTCAATCCATTCTGAAGTTGCTTTGGATTGTTTGTTTTGAGTAGCAAACTGTTCAAGTTCTTTGTAATCATCTTTTAAGTTTGCCTTGTGAGCAGGAATAATTCTCTTTTTATACATAATGTGAAATGACGGTTTTGGCTCTTGTCCATAAGGTTTAGGGTCACTAACTCCACCCTCTTTCAATTTTTCAATTTCATCTTTAATACTTGCAGGTATTTGTGAAATCGGGAATTTACCTAATGAACCACCGAAACCTTGAGTTTCTTTCTCGTCAGAATTCTTTTTTGCTAAATCTTCAAAAGATTCACCTTTTTCGACTCTTAATTTTAAATCTTTTAAAGTTGTTTTAATCAGTTCTTTATCTTCGTCTGAAGTTCCAACTCTAAAAAGAATGTGTCTAGTACGAACCGAATCTTTATTTTTATCAAGTGTCTGAATTAAATGATAACCAAAAGGAGATTTTACTGGTTTAGAAATTTCACCTTTTAATAAGCTAAAAGCTACATTTTCAAATTCTTTTACAAGTCTTCCACGCATTGACCATCCAAACTCACCTCCAGAATTTGCAGATCCAGGGTCTTTAGAATATCTTTTAGCAAAATCTGCAAAATCACCACCAGCAAGCAATGAATCACGTACTTTTACTGCTAAGTTCACTACATCTTCTTCTAATGCTTTGCTTGCATTAATATTCTTTACAATATGATAAAGTTCAACTTGGTCAGGAATTTCTGGTATTGAATCTTTATATGAATTATAAAATTCTTCAATTTCTCTAGGTGAAATTTTTAAATTACCGAATTTTTCTCTAAATAGATTTTTAGCAAGAAGTTGTTTTCTGATATCATCTTTCCTGTCGTTTTTCATTCTCTGGATTGACATACCATAAATATCTTCAATTCTTTTTTCAGAACCATAATATCTAACAGCATTAGCTAAAAATTCTTCCCAACCTTGATTAATTTCGTCATCTGAAACAACAATAGAATCTTCGATAGCTTTAGTTACGATTAATTTTTCATTAATCATAGCATCAATTACTTTTTTTCTCAATTCTTTATTATTGAAATCTAAAGATTTATCACTTTGCATCATAATAGCAACTTGAGCATTTACATCAGAAAGTGTAATTATCTCATTGCCAACTATTGCAACGATTTTATCCATCATAGTGCCATCAGAAGCCTGATATTGAGCATTTAAAGTGATTCCAGCTAAGAAAACAATTATTAATAATATTTTTTTCATTTTATTTCGTGTTTTCGATTATTTCATTTAATTTATCAGTATAAATCTTTACTTCGAGCTTATTCTTGATTGAATTAATCCAATTTTGAGATAATTTCTTTTGTTGAATATCTTGGAATTCAGGAGCAAAATCCGAAATTGCTTCATTGAAATCTTTTTGTCTGATTGGAATATAATTATTGATTTTTAAAATTGAAAAACCTTTTTCGTAAGACATTGGTTCTAATACATCACCAACTTTTGGTTTTTTAGAATCAGCATATTGAGCAAATTTATTATCTCTAATAGATAATTTACCCCATTTTCCTTTTTTCTCTCTATAACCAGCTCTTTGTGTATAATCTTCAGCTAATTTCTCAAAATCTTCGCCTGCTTTTAATTTGGCTTTAACTTCATTAGCTAAGCTGTCATTCATTACATAAATTTCTGATATATCGTAAGCTGGATGAGTTTTATATTTTGTTTTTGTCGAATCCCAATAAACTCTTGCTGATACAGTGTCGAATTTGAGTTTATCAAAAACTTCCTGAGTTTCAACTTTGAATAATAAAATACCATCTTTGAATTCTTTTAATAATGAAGCAAATTCTGGATATTCATTTTCTAATGATGTAGTCGCAAGATCAAATGCAATAGGGTCAACAATTTTATCGATAGCTTTTTTTACACCATCTCTATTTAATCCAAGGCCTTTTAATTCGCCTTTTGCTTTAGATTTTTTAATAAAGTCTTCAATTTTATAGTTTTTGTCAGAAATACTAAATAAAGTTTTTGAAGCTAAACTCGGAGTAATTTTGTTAAAAGCAACAGAATCCATATTAGATTTATTTGTATCAAGTAAAGCGAGAAACTCATTGAATATATTTGTGTTAAGAGTGAAATTCAATTGTTTTTTGAAGACTTCAACAAGGTTCTTTTTGTCTTCTTCATAATATAATCTTTTATAAGTTCTTTTAATTTCGTCCTTTTCAGTTTCCAAATCTACTAATTGTGATGAATCCCTTTTAATAATATGGATGCCATAATCAGTGACTACTTTATTTGAAATTTCACCATCTTTTA
>CAIWET010000474.1 GCA_903911805.1 uncultured Ignavibacteria bacterium
AGAAACAATGATATAAAAATTCAAACAATAAAACAAGAAATGAAAATAAAGAATAATGAGCTTATTGAACAAAATACATTTATTTCAAAAACAATTTTAATAGGAATTATTTCAATTTCAATTTTATTGCTTATCATATATTTATTGATTTCAAGATATAATTTAAAGAATAGAACTACTAAAGAATTAACTGAATTAAATGCTACAAAAGATAAATTTTTTACTATTATCTCGCATGACTTAAAAACTCCAATAACAAGTATAAATAGCTTAACAGAATTATTTTATGAGAATTATGGCAGTATAAATGAAAATGATAAAATGTCATATATAAAGTCTATTAAAGAATCTTCCGAAAAGCTTTTAAATTTAACTAATAATTTATTAATGTGGTCTAATCTACAAACAAAGAAATTAACACCTGCAATTGAAATTATTAACATTAATCAAATAATTCAAGAAGAAATTAATTTATTAAAGCAATTTGCAGATAAAAAAGGAATTACTTTTGATTTTGAAAATGTTAATAATTTTTATGTTGTAGCTGATAAGTCGATGCTTGAATTCATTATTAGAAATTTATTATCCAATGCAATTAAGTTTTCTTATAAAGGTAGTAAAATTAATATTTTTTCTAAACAGAAAAATGAAAATATTGAAATTACCGTTAGTGATAGAGGTATAGGAATTAGTAATGAAATAAAGGACAAGTTATTCAATATCAACTTTAAATCAACAATTAATGGAACTGATAACGAAAAAGGTACTGGATTAGGATTAAACTTAAGTAAAGAATTTTTAGAAAAAATTAATGGTAAAATTTGGTTTGAGAGTGAATATGGTAAAGGTTCAAGCTTTATAATTTCATTACCACAAGCTAATAAAGAAGATATTTATGAGTGAAAATATAAATGTAGTGATTATTGATGATGAAGAGAATTTCATCAATTCTTTAGAAATTTTGATAAGAAGAAATTTTCAAAATATAAATATTATTGGTTACGCAAAGTCAGTAAATGAAGGTGTAAATTTACTTAAAACTCTAAAACCTGATTTAGTGTTTTTAGATATTGATTTACATGAAGGAACAGGATTCGATATTTTAGAAAAAATTGATGACAAGTCTTTTCAAACTATCTTTATTACTAATCTTAGCGAATATTCATTAAAAGCTTTTGATTTTGCAGCACTTCATTATTTAATTAAACCAGTTAAATTAGATCACCTAACTGAAGCAATTAGCAGATTCAGTAAATCAACAAAAATTGATAATTACGATATAAATTTAAAATTACTCAAAGAGAGCTTACTTAATAAACCTGAAAAGATATTATTACCTTCAATTGATGGTTTGAATATATTTAATATTTCTGATATTATTAGATGCGAAGCAAATGATAATTATTCATATATTTATTTCATTAATAATCAGAGAGTATTAATATCTAAAACTCTTCAAAGCTTAAATATACTACTAAATGATTTAGACTTCGCTAGAATTCATAATAAGCACCTTGTAAATATGAAATTTGTAAAAAAGTTTTTCACTCAGAAAAAACCATATATTTTACTCTTGGATAATTCAGAAATTCCTGTAGGCTTATCTTATAAAGTATCTTTTACAGAAAGACTGAAAGAATTTACCAGGCATTTGTAATCTTCAAAAATACAACAGACTAATCAATTCATATACTTTACTCATTCAAAGTAATACTCTACTAAAATGAGCTTTTTTTACAATCTCTAATAATCTAATTTTGAATAAATTATTTTTTATTTTGGAGGTTATAATGAAATTTAAAATACTATTACTAATTCTAGTTTTTTTTGTTTTTAATGAGTTTATGTTAGGTCAATGTTTTGAATTTAGTACAGATCAGAATAAAATAAGAATTACTAATATATTATTCTCGTGGGCTCCGAAAAGCAATTTTAAAGCTATAGAGAGTATGAGTTTTATTTTAGAGAATGGTACTGATTTAGCTA
>CAIWET010000475.1 GCA_903911805.1 uncultured Ignavibacteria bacterium
ACTAATAAAAATGCTTTTTGAAATCCCTTTGGCTTCGAGAATATATTTATCGTTTTCTAAAAAGCTAAACCTTTTGTAAGCACCTGTAAATTCAGGTGACATACTTGCTTTATGTGAAATCTGAACAATGGAATCTATAGTATTATTTTGCTCTAAACTATGAGATTTTATTAAAAATATTCTTGCAAATTTCCCAAAATCAATTTTCTGTAAACTATCTTCAATAGTAAATATATTACTAATTTTTTTATTCTCTGAATAATAATTTATTAGTATTTGGCTTCCACCAACTTTATTAAATTCATCTTTTACCATTAAAACTACTGCATCATCTTCTTTTACTTCTGATTCAAGATATTTGGCAACATCTCTCCATCTTTCTTTATAATAGGAATTGGCTCTTGAGTAAATTTCAATAGTAGAAATTATTACAATTATTGATAAGATAACAATTGAAAGCATTTTCTTCTTTTCCCATAAATTATCCAATGCAATTGAAGCAATTATCAAGAATGGAGCTAACGAAGGGACTAAAAATCTAATTTTATAAATTGAAGATGTAACATTGAATACCGAGATCAGAATAATTATTGAGATTGGAATAATCATCCAAGAAAAGATAAACAAGCTGTTTGTATTTTTCAATTTTAAATTCTTTACCAAATAAAAAACAATTAAGGATAAAAATATTATCCCCAAACTAATGGAACCACTAAATTCAAATAGAGTTTCACCAAATGCAAAGAGCGATATTTTTGGAATCCAAAATGATTGGTTTACTCCTTTAAGATGGCTCAATAGTGTTGGCAGCCAAGGCAAATACAGCAAAAATATTGCAAGATATGAAAATCCAAATTTTGCAATCTGCTTAATTTTTGATTTATAGCATATTATATAAATCAATCCATTAATACCGCTTACAAATAGATATAAAAAAGCAAAATTTTGCGTATAAATGCTTAATGTTGATGACACTATATGACATAATAAATATTTAGTTTCATTCGTTTTAATAAACAAATAAACTGAGAACATTTCAATTATTATTAATAATGAAAGCAGAGAATACATTCTTGCTTCTTTAGCATATAGGACATCCAAACACGAAAATGCAAGTAATATCGCAGCAAAATATGCTATTTTCTGATTGAATATCTTTTTGGAATAGAAATAAACCAAACTAATTGAAGATATGCTAAATGCGACACTCAACAACCTTATAAAAAAGTCATTATTTGGGAAGATGCTAATCCATATTTTCAACAAAATATAATATAGCGGTGGATGAACATCTATTGCAGTAATTCGGATAATTTCAGAGAATGAAAATGTTGCGATTTTTGCCGAAAAAATCTCATCATACCAAAAGCTTTCAAATGTAAGATTATAAATTCTTAAAAGAAATCCAATTAAGAGAATTGCAATTAAATAAAAATTTATTTTCCTGATTATTGTCATTTATTTTCTATTTTGAGTGTTGAATTTTTCCGCTGATACCAATTCCAATCCATCTGCCAGGTAGAATTACATTACTAATATCAATATAGTTAGAATTGAAAAGATTTTTGCCTTGAAGATAGCAAGTAGCAAAATCAAAATCATAAGAGATTCTTGCATCAACCAAGAAATATGGGTCGAAATCTTTAATAGTTTTCGATGAATATTCATAATACTTGCCAGTTCGTGCATTATAAGAGAAGCTCCATCCCATTTGTAAATTCAATGGTAATTTGTGATTGATACTTAAATTTGCTTTATGATTTAAATAATTCAAAACATATTCGGAAAGCACATAACCTGTATTATTTTCGACTGTATTATAACAATAACTAAAATCAATTCTATCAAAAAAGCTATTTATTCCGAATAATTCTTTAGGATAAAACGTCAAGAACACTTCTCCACCCATAGAATTCACTTCTGTTAAATTGATACTTCTCCAAAGTGAATCGCCCTCGGCTTTTATCCAATCAATTGTATTCTTGCCAAATCTTTTGAAAATAGCAACTTGAATTTTAATAAAATCATTCATGTATTTTGAACCAATTTCATAAGATAATGCTTCTTCTGGCTTTAAATCTTTATTCCCCAAACTTACTGTATCTGTATAAAACAAATCAGTAAAAGTCGGAAGTCTATGAGCTGAATTTATGTTTGCATAAATACTAAAATTATCAACGATTTTAAAATTAAAATCAACTCCAGGATCAATCATCCAATCGTATTTTCTTAGACCAGTAATTGAAACTCCAGCAGATACAGAAAGATTGCCAAGCGACAGATTATGTTCGATAAAATAACTTTGAACCAATCTAAACGCAGACTTTGTGTAAAATTTAAAAGATTCTCCAGTAACCTTAACAGGTTGCATTGCATTTCCCATTACATTACTCATAATTTCTTCAGATTTGAAAGTAAATCCCACATTTGTAATTCCTGCAAAACTCACCAAAGTATGCTTTTGGTTATAACCGATTACGTCAGTCAAATGATAATTGTGGCTTTTGTACCAATCTGGCATTGAATCGCGGAATAATCTGTACTGGTCTTGATTCTCTCGGGCATATACTTCAATTGTTGTTCTATTTTCTTTTCCATTGTCATATTTTGCAGAAACAAAAGACGTTTTTGTTTTTTCATATTGATTTGGAAATTCTGGAGTATAAAAGCTATTTGCTCCAAAAGCTTTATCGGTAAATCCGAATTGTAATTCAATATTAGCTGTATTTATTTTCAATTTTCCGTGATAAAACAAATTGAATGACTGAAAATCTGTGTTAGCTGCATATCCATCAGATTTACTTTTAGAAATAGTAAAATAACTGCTGAAATCTTTATAAGTAAAAGCAGTATTTGCTGATGCCGACCAATAATTATCGCCGCCAAGAATTAGGTTGAAATTATTTTCATTCTTGTTTTGTTCGTCAGTTATAAAATTAATAACACCGGCAAATGCACCAGCTCCATAAATACGAGAGCCACTGCCTTCCATCACTTCAATTTTTGAAATACTTGAATAATCAATTGGTAGATTCATATTGTGATGTCCACTTTGAGGGTCACTTACATTTATTCCATTCAATAGAATCAATACTTGGTCTGCGTTTCCACCACGGATACTCAAATCAGCTTGAACACCATAATTACCTCGTTGCCTAACGTCAATATTGAAAGATTTTTTCAGAACATCCTGAGCATTCAGATATGGCAAATTATGAATTTCTTTTTGTGTGATTGTGTTTATTGTTCTGCCAGTTTCGGAATAAAGCAAAGGAGATCTAGATGCTGTTATTATTACTTCGTCAGTTGTTATAGTATCTTTTTTTAAGTCTGCTATTGCCAAATTACTTAGTAATAGCAGAGATAAAATCATATATTTCAATTGCATTTTTTGTCCTTTAATTTACAAAATCGTAAAATAAACTTTTACGCAAGATAGAAACGTAATATCAAACTAGCAATTTTAATTGACATTAATCTTTAGATTAAAGTGCAGAGTAAAAAAAACTAATTATTTCTCGTAATATTTTCAATAAATTTTGTTAATTTAGTATAATATTTTCGATTAATATAAATAGTTTTATGCAATATAATATACAAGAAATAAAAACTGAAATAAAAGAAGCTAAAGATTATATAATCAGCAAATGTGGAATAGTGCCTGAGATTGGCGTAATACTAGGAACTGGTCTTGGTGGATTGGTTAAAGAAATAGAAATAATTGCTGAAATTCCTTATGATACAATCCCTCATTTTCCTGTTTCTACAGTAGAATCCCACAAAGGTAATTTGATAATTGGAAAATTATCAGGTAAAATTGTTATAGTAATGCAAGGTAGATTCCATTACTACGAAGGATATGAAATGTACCGACTTACATTTCCAGTAAGAGTAATGCAATCTCTCGGAATCTCAAAATTAATGATTTCAAATGCTTGCGGTTCTGTTAATCCATTGTTCCGCAAAGGTGATATAATGATTATTGATGACCATATAAATTTATTAGGAGATAATCCTTTAATCGGAATCAATACAAATGACTTTGGACCTAGATTCGTTGATATGAGTGAACCTTATTCTCAAAAACTCATTAAGTTAGCAGAAGAAGTAGCTTTGGAAAATAAAATTACAGTTAAAAAAGGTACTTTTGCTGCAATGTCTGGTCCAAGTTTAGAATCAAGAGCTGAATATAGAATGTTGAGAGTAATTGGTAGCGACGCAATTGGAATGAGTACAATTCCTGAGTGCATTGTTGCTCGTCAAATTGGAGTTGATGTGCTTGGATTATCTATCATTACTGACGAATGTTATCCTGATAGTTTAAAAGCAGTTGAGTTAGAAGAAATTATCGAAATAGCTAATTCTACTGAACCAAAAATGACTTTATTATTTAAAAAAGTAATAGAAAAAATATAAAATGAAAAAGTATTCAAAATATCTTTATTTCGCATTTATAGCATTAATGATTATTTCTTGCGAACCTACTGATAATATTATAAATAATATTTCTACCAGCAGCAAATTCTTAATGGCATATAAAGAGCCAAATACTCTTGCTTTAACTACTTTGCCTGAAAAAACAAATCTTTATACCGATATTTACAGTGAAATTAATGGTTCATCTCTAACTTCACCAGTAACTCGAATGGTTGGATTTTACAGCTATTATTTTGTTTTCAGAGCAAATGAATATAAAATTGATGTTTTGAATAAATCAGACTTTAAATTGATACAAACAATGGATTTTTCTGCTGAGAAGAAAAAACCTCTAAGTATTTGTTTTCCAAATGTAACTGATGCCTATATTATTTTCGAAAAAGATTCTTCAGTAATGCTTTATGATATTGTAAACTTCAAACCAGCACGCAGTATAATTGCTGGAAGGTATCCAACTTCTATCGCAGCTTATGGCAATCAGATTTATTTGACAAATCAACTAGACAATACTGTTTCTGTGATTGATTCAAGAACTCATAAAGTTGAACAGACAATTCAAGTACATAATGCTCCAACTTTTGTTGATTTCACTCCAGATGGTACAAAAGCTGTAGTAATTTCTCTAGGAGCCGGCAAGATTGACTCCACTCAAGCCAAAACAGCAGCTCTCGCTTCATTTATTGACGTAAGCACTCGATTAGTTATCAAAACCAAACAAATCGGTACAGGGGCAATTGTGCCTGCAAATCAATATCCTCAAGCATTCACTATTACTAACAGAAATATTGCTGTGATTGCCACAAAAGATTATGTTTTCAGATTAGAAACAAAATTTGGTGATATGATTTCTTTGGCAAATAGAGGATCATTCAGTTCAGTTGGATATAATTTCCAATCTGATGAAGTTATGATGATTAAAAAAGATACAAAAAATACAACATTAATTATTGCAGATCCGCTATCGATTTCGCAAAAATCTTCATATATTATCAGTAGCAATATTACATCAATTTTGCCAATATAAGAATGAATAGTTCAATTATTAATTTAGAATCATTGCTTGATTTGGCTGCAAAGCTAAATGACAAGTATGATTCAGATTTTATTCTAAATTCTGCCCTATTAACTTTAATGGGTAAATTAAAGATTAATCGTGGTGCAATTTTATTACCTGGAGAAAATGGTATTTACCATTTTAATATTACTAAAGGAAGACAAAAAACATTATTAAAAAGAATTGAATTGAATAATTTGGTTTTTGATGGCAAACCAGAAGAAATTTTAACTTCAAATAGATTAAATCATACTAGAAAATTATCCTATGAAAACAAGTATGATAAATTACTGATAGATTCTGGATATCATTATTTAATCCCAATTAACAACAAAGAAAACACGTTAGCAATTATTCTATTAAATCAGAAAATTGATAATACTGAATTCCTTGAAGATGAATTTTATTATATTAATCTTGTGGTTATTATTGCTTCTATTTCATTACAAAATACAAGCAATTACGAGTCGCTAAAAACGAATAATTTATTATTAGAAACAAAGAATCAATTACTTTCAGCAATATTCGAAATGAGTCAGGATTTTAGCACATTACTTACAAAACCCCAAATTTTGAAAATGATTTCATATCGATTAATGGGGCAGCTATTAGTTAATAAATTTGCTATTTACCTTTTAAATGATGAAAACCACTTCGAAGAGGAAATTAATAGATTTGCAGTTAGTCCAATGAAAGAAGTTATTTTCGATTTGTCAAGAATTACGGAGCTAATTAAAACATCTAATAATACTTTTTCTAAAAATACAACTGAATATCTTACCCAAACTGGTACAAAAATCATTTCTCCTTTAATAATTCAAGGCAAAACGCGAGGATTCTTTTTAATCGGCAAAAGATTAGATGGAGTAGATTTTACTGAAGAAAATCTATTATTCATCACTGCATTATCCAATACTGCTATTTCATCACTCGAGAATGAACGTCTTTTCCACGAAGAATTATTAAAGAAACAAATGCAAATTGAAATGGGTTTAGCATTTGAGATTCAAAAAAACTTACTTCCAAAAACTACACCTATTCTGAATGGTTACCAAATCAAGGGCATTAGCTTGCCTTCTCAAATGGTTAGTGGTGATTATTTTGATTTTATTAAAATCAATAATAATAAAGTTCTAATTTCAATAGCTGATGTATCTGGCAAAGGAATACCTGCTGCCATTTTAATGGCGAATATTCAAGCCGCACTAAGAGCTCTTGCTCCATTGAATCTCGATTTGGTTGAGCTGGTATCGCGTATAAACAAAGTAATTTATGACAATACTACTCCAGATAAATTTGTTACCTTTTTTGTTGGGATATTAGATACAGAATTGCACGAATTTAAGTATGTTAATGCTGGGCACAATCCTCCACTTTTAAGTTCCAATGGAAGAATTAAAAAGCTGGATAGTGGCGGTTTAGTACTAGGAATATTAGAAGTTCCATTTACTTATTCAACAGATAAAATACAATTCCAAAAAGATGATATGTTGGTATTTTATACCGATGGCGTTACAGAATCATTAAATATAAATAATATTGAATTCGGTGAATCAAAATTCTATAATTTAATAAAGGAATGTAGCAATTTTTCAGCAGATGAAATTATAGACAAGATTGTATTAGAAGTAGATAAACACTCAGCAGATGTCACTCAAACTGATGATATCACAATAATATCTTTAAAAAGAACCTCTTAAAAGCACCTTTTTACAGCTTCAAAAATCTTATCAGGAGTAATATAATCCATACAGAAATACTCTTTATTCTTGCATTTTGGGCTAAAATAACAAGTACAAACCTTTTCAGGCATTATAATTTCGCCTCTGCCGTAAAGTTCGAATTCTTTAGGATTAAATATATTATTAAATAATATTGTCGGTTTTTGCAAACCAATTGATAAGTGCATACCCATTGTAACAGCAGTGACAATTGCGTCGCATTGGTCAACTTCAGAGATAAATTGCTCTAATGGATAATGTCCTAAATAAGCCGCACCAGTTTCTTCGGCAAGTTTAGAGTTTTTCTCGTCTTCTTGCTTTCCACCTAATAATAATGGATAAAAGCCATTATTTTGTAGTAATTTAATTAATTCAACCCAGTAATCATAGCTCCAGAGACGGGTTACCCATCTATCGCCACAACCAGTATTTAAACCGATAATTTTCTTACCGTCATTCTGGATATCCCATTTAAAGGATTTACTGTATTCTAAAATATATTCTTCGCCATTAAATTCCCAACCGCAAATACCAAATATTTCCTGAAGATATGATTGGTCATTAGTTTTATTCAAATCATCGAATAAACCTGTAAAGAATTTATGTTCTGCTAATTCATTAATTGGAGCTGGTTTGCCATTAACTAAATGAAATCCGAATTTCTCCTTGGCTTTAATATTATTAGCAAGAGAGCAAGCATATAAATCTTTATCTAAACTATAAAGAATATCAAATTCAATATTCGGCAAAGTTACTATTGATTCAAGATTAAAAGGCAAAATCTTATTTACTGATTTTGGAAGTATTGCAGGTGATAAAGTTAACCACCAAACTTCATAATTAGGATATTCTTTCCATATTTTACGAAGAAGCGGAGTAGTACGAATTACATCTCCAATTGCGCCCAATTTAATAATCAGAATCTTTCCTTTAGATTCTTTATAAAATGAGCAGTTATCACATTTAAATCCAAAATCTTTATGAGGAACGCAAGGAACATCTCCTCTAAAATACAGACAGTCGCTTTTATATTGAATATCTTTAAATAGCATTTTTAGAACTTATATTTCAATGTTAAATAAAATTGGGCATTATATACAATGCTTTCGCCAGATTCGAAACTCTTTAATGGAGTCATCAATTCTTTTCTTGAGTCATCTCTACCAACTAAATTCAATGCACCAACACCAAATGAAGCATTTATAAATAATGGTTTTACGATAGCGCCATCAAATCCTACATAAAAGAGTGCGCCAATTCTGAATGCATCAATTTTTGTATTTAATTCTTTAACTTCAGTAAAATCGTTAACAACGTATTCAAATCTACGGATAAATTTACCCTGCATAATATAATTGAATTTTGCATCTAATCCCACAAAAGCTTTAACATCAACTCCAGGGAATTTAAGCACGTTATAATTAATACCAACTGATGCTTGAGGCATATCAAAATAATGTTTCCAATATGCAGTCACCTTAGAAGTAATTGGAATTCTCTCTCTTGATTCAAAAAAGAAATAATCTAATCCAATTGGAAGTACCCAATTTTCATTTTTGTCGAGGACATAATTGAATTTTACAGAAATCCCAGAATTTGCAATCCCTAAACCGCCACCATAAATAAATGGCTTATTTGTATCTCTTTCAAATAACGGTTTCGTCGCTGGATTATCTCCAACAATCCAAATATTTGATAATCCTGCATTAACTGATAATCCACTCATTTGAGCTGATAATTCATTGTTAGCAAAAAGAGCTAAAATTAGAATTGCAACTATGTATATATATTTTTTCATATTTCTTTATTATAATGTAACCAATTTAATAAAAACACTTTTACCTTAACGAAGTCACTTTCTATCGCTAATTTTTATCACTTTATGTTCTTGTTGATTCTTAACAATCATTTCACCTAAAAATCCAAGTGAAAGCATTTGGAATCCCACAATTATCAGAGCTATTCCAAACTGAACTAATGGTCGATTACTTAAATAAGTTTGATTCAAAAACCATTCAATTAGTAAATAAAAATCTATTCCAAAACCTACAGTAATGAATATAACTCCTAAAGTGCCAAAAAAGTGCATTGGACGCTTCATATATCTATTTAGGAACATTACTGTTAGTAAATCCAAAAAGCCTTTAATAAAGCGGGAAAAGCCATATTTCGTCTTACCGTATTTTCTTGGATGATGTTCAACAGGAATTTCTGTAACTAAAAATCCATTCATATGAGCTAGTGCTGGAATATATCTATGCATTTCGCCATAAACAGGTATTGTTTTTACAACTTCTCTTTTATATGCTTTCAAACCGCAGTTAAAATCGTGTAATTTAATTCCGCTAGTTTTTGAAGTAACAAAATTAAAGAATTTGGAAGGCGCCGTTTTAGTAATAGGATCGTGCCTAACTTTTTTCCAACCAGATACTAAATCATATCCTTCTTTAAGTTTAGCTAAAAGATTTTTGATTTCAGCAGGATCGTCTTGCAAATCAGCATCCATAGTAATTACAATTTTACCTTTAGCTTCATTGAATCCTACTTGAAGTGCGTCTGATTTGCCCATATTTTTTCTAAACTTTACAGCTCTGAATTTACGATTGTTGTCAATAATTTTTCCAGCTACATCCCAAGAATTATCAGTAGAACCATCATCCACAAAAATTACTTCATATTTTCCATTAGTTAATTCAGTAAGTTCTTTTTCTAAAAGAACAGATAATTCAGGAAGCGATTCCTCTTCATTATACATTGGAATAACAACAGATATTGCAATTTTAGGATCTTCAGAGTTATCATAATTTTTATAATTCTTATAATACCTAGGTTTGAAGTTACCTTGATTACTTGATTTATTACCTTTTTCTTGATTAGGATTATTCTTCTTTGGCTGATTATTATTTTCGTTTTCCTGATTCAAAATATTACTCCAAAACTTTAAAGTTTAATTATTTTTTTTCTAAGAATAGAACCATCATTGTTCAATACTTGTATAAAGTAAATTCCATTAATATTATTGCTAAAATCAATATTTTCTTTTAAATCGCTATATATTTCTAATCCATTAATATCGTAAATGGATAATTTTTCTATTTTTTGAATATCTTTAATTCTAATTGAATTATCACCAACTAATATGTTCTCATCAGTATTATCAATAAATACAGAAGAGTTAGGATTTTTATACCAAACTTGAATAAAAAAGTTATTTATCATTGAATTATCAATAATACAAGAATCTTTTTTAACCATATCAATTCTAACGACATATTCTGTTACTACGTCAGTAATAAATGCTGAATCAACTTGCTCAGTTGTAAATGGGAACCATTTGATAAACATTCTTGTGCCACTTCCTCGTTGCATTCTCAATGAGAACTTTTTATAAAACGATGATGTATTCTCCAATCCTCTTAAATCAGTAAAACTGGAAGTTCTTTCTAATGAAACAGGATTTGTAATCTGAAAATATCCATATAACTCACTTTGAGGTGGATTAGGTGGTAAATCATAATTTTCACCAAGTGACAAATCAACACTATCAGTAGCATTAGCATTAATGCCGAAAATTAATTTTTCAAAAGTTTGATCAACTTCATTTGTAATAATAAATTTTGTCTTTACCTGATATTGACCATACGCATAAATACCTGCTAAAAACAAAATAAGAGTGAGACTAACTAATTTTTTCATATAATTTTCTAAAATTTAACTTACTAAGTTGTTTAAACGAAAAATACCTTAATATATTAATACAAATGGGCAACATTTTTCAATGCCGCCCATTTGATTTGTTTTTGTCGGAATTAACCAAGCATTATTTAATTACATTGATTGTTCTAACTGCTGAGTTTGAACCTGAAGTAATTTTGCAGATATAGCTGCCACTTGTTAATTCATTTGCATTAAAGCTAATTGTATATTCGCCTGTTGTTTTGAATTCATTAACCAAAGTTTTAACTTCATTACCAAGAGCATCAAATAATTTAACAGTTACTAATTCACTTGAAGGAACAGTATAGCTGATAGTTGTATTTGAATTTACTGGGTTTGGATAGTTAGTAACTGATAAGTTAGCAACTTCTGATTTCAATACTTTTACCATATTTGATTTAGAAGCTTTAATAACTGCTGAGTTACCTTCTGATTTTGCTAAAACTTCGTTTGTAATAGCGTCAACAAATGTATATACTACGTTTGAGTTGTTTAATTCAATTGAAACTGGATAATCAACACCTTGCAATGAGATTACAGCTGCATTTGAAGTTTCAACTAAAGAACCGTTTGTAAATCTAGCATCGAATAATTCAGTAGGTGGTACTGGAGGTAATTCGAAGTTAGTTGTGTTAGCTGTTTCTGATAAGTATAAACTTGTTTCGTGTTGAGCATTATCTCTAATAGTTAAAGATGTTGCATTAGCTAAAACGTCATATTTATCACTAGCTTCGTTGCTTAATTTACCGTCACCGATAAGTTTTAACCAACCTTGAACGTTTCTCTTAGGATCGAAAGATCCAACTTTAATCCAATAACCTAAACCTGGTCTGATTTCAGAAACTTCTTGATAACCTCTATCAGTAACATAAGCCCAAACACCGTGTGTCCAAGTATATGATCTCTGTGGTGGGTCATAAGTAACATTGTTGATTTTGTCTACATAAGATGTAAAGTCAATTTTATTAATGTTTACAGGTAAAGATAATGAACCGATTGTATTCCAACCTGGATATAATCTTACTTTGTTTCCTGATTCTTCAGAAATTTCAGTAATATAAGATCCAACGAATTTTTTGTCAACGTTGTCTGAATATTTCACTAAATAACCAACACCAACTCTTAAAATTGGTTCGTCCTGATACTGATTCTGTGAGAAGTAGTAAGGAGTATTGATTGCATTTTTGTAAAATACATTCCAAGTGCTGTTCATTGGTTTAACAGGCATAGAAACTAAGTTCCAACCTTTTTTAATAATAGCATTGCCTAAAGCATCAACATAATTGATAACTTTTGGTAATGTATATTCAATTAAGAAAGTAGTAATTCTTGGATCATAAAATGTATAAGCCATTTTTGTTCCACCTTTACTAGTAGCTTTTCTCATATCAGTTGATGGGAATAAAGAACCGTTTGCAGTATCTTTAATAAATAAGTTAGCGTTTTCTGGAAAATCTGCTAAATCATATTCAACTGTAATAGGGAAGTGTGATACAGAATCAACATTGAATTTTACATAATAAGTAATTGACTGTAAAGTATCATTGATATTTCTGATATCTCTTGATGCATTAAGAGTTTGTTCGTCATTTGGATTGAAATCACCAAATCCGTAATTAATTAAGTTTTGTGATGTTCCTGATTTAGGTTTCCAAGGATAGAAACGTGCACCAAATCCAGTAACGCCTTTTGAATTTTCATATTCACCAAATAAAGAATCAACACCATCAGTTGCTCTATGACCAACACCAAATGTTAAAGCGCAAGTATCGCCTTTTTGTCCTCTATAATTGTAAATTGTTAATCTAATACCATCTCTTCTGCCTTGATCATCATATAATGCTGGTTCGTAAGGATTTCTGAAATGAATAAAAGGAACTTTAAGTCTTAAAGGTGAAATACCAGCTGTATGTGATTTAAATGTAATATAGCCTGTATATAAACCAGTAAATTCGCCTTGTTCGTTCATTGGCAATTTTGTAGGATCGCAATGAATTAAAAGATAAACCTGAGGATCTGCTGTTGTCATTTGACCTTCAATTGGAGTACCAATTTGATTGTTTCCTAAGATTTCTCTATCTAACCAATTGATTGAACAATTTCTACCTGAAGAAACACAAGGTGTTTTACTTCCACCATATTTAACGGTTTGAATTTCTAACCAAGGTTGATCTGTTTCCATTTCTAAATCTAATAATCTAGTTGTTCCAACTGTATTTTTAACCTCAATCATTCTAGAACCAAAGTTAAACTGTGTTTTTGGGTCAATACCATTAGTATCAATAGTAATAGGATCAGATAATTCTGCTTCGTATGAACTCCACCATTTAATTGAAGGATCAGTTCCAATAACTCCTCTTTCGCAAGCGATGCCAATTTCAGGAATATCAGTTAACATTAATTTAATAGCACCTGGTTTGTAAGGTTCCTCTCTACCCTTATTAGTATTAGTGTCGTTTTCAACGCCAGCTAAACCAGTATAAGTAGTAGGATTAGGATAATCAGTTTCTACGAATTCATAACCTTTGTATTTTCTTAATTTTGCAAAAGGAGCATCTGTACGTACGTTCATATCATTATATTTAATTGTATCATTAGCAATATAAATATAAGTGTTACGAGCAGTTGTTAATGCTTGATCTGTAACTTTAGGTATTACTCTAAATTTTAAATAAAGTAATATTTTGTATTGATCGCCACCCAAATCAGTGTTTGGTAGTGGTGATGAAGAAGTACCAGAAATTTTTACTTGGCGACCTTTTCTTTTATCTTGATCAGGTTGATTCATGTTTAAATATTCCATATAATGGAAATTTTTGTAATCATCCCAAGATAAATTAAAATCTGATGCTAATGGTTTTTCACCATCGTCTTTTGGACCAAATCTTTGAACACCAACACATCTAACTGCTGATGAATCATAAAATACTTTGAATTCAAAAGAATAAATTGGATCTGCAACATAATAAGCTTTTGTTTGATTATATGTTGCCCATCTGTTTGTAATGAATACCGGCACTAAGAATTCTCTTGGTGCTTGGTTTGATACTGGAATCCAAATTCTGCCGTCTGGATACCAAGCTTCATCCCAACGATTATCCATACCAGTTAAAGATAACTGTGGTATTGCAGGCCTAGTTTGACTGTGAAGAGAACCACTTCCCACCAAAATAAATGATGCAAAGAGGACTATGCCCAACAGCAATTTGTAGCTGTTACGTAATAAGTTATTCTTCATTAGAACCTCCTAAAAGTTAGATCGG
>CAIWET010000476.1 GCA_903911805.1 uncultured Ignavibacteria bacterium
ATATTTTGATTGACAATAATATTTAAATTAAATATTTCAGGATTGAAAGGTGTAATTCCTCTTTGCATTCTTGCCCACTCAAGAAGATTTTCAAGCAATTTGTATATATTCAATGCGGATTTATTCAATAACTTACTAATGTCGTTTAATTCGCCTATACTTAAAGAGTTAATATCTTCAGATAATATTTTTAATAGTCCAAGAAATCCGGAAAAAGGACTTTTTAGATCATGAGCGATAATAGAAAAGAATAAATCTTTTGTAGAATTTACTTCTTTAAGGTTTTTATTCAAATTTTCTAATTCAATTTTAGCTTTTTTAATATCAGTAATATCATGTAAAGTTAAAAAGCATAATTCATTTCCATTGCTTATGGAGCCTTCTAAATTTACATAAACTGATGAATTACCTTCTGTTTCAAGAGTTATTTCGCAAGTTCCTTTAGTTTGTAAATTGAAAATATTTTGAAAAAAGACATTAAAGTTAGAGTATGACTCATTATTAATATATTGCGTAAATCTTTTCTTTTTTAAATTCAATCGTTCGTTGCCTAGCATTCTGGCGGCAGCAAAATTCAATTCTTGGATTTTGCAATCTCTGGTAATTGATATATAACCACTTGGGGCAAATTCATAGAGTTCGGTATATTTTGCTTGTGCAAGTTCTGCTTTCTCTTTTGCAATTACAAGTTCATCATTTTGCATTTCCAGTTCTATTTGGTGAATCTGTAATTCGTGAACAATTTTTAAATAATCTAATTCAGAAGTACGAAAATTTGCTATAGTTGCCTCTTTGTTAAGTTGATCTTCTGCTTTATTGCGAAGTTCTAATGAATCTGATAAATCTGAATTATTCTTTTTCATTGCTTATATAAATTATGTTTTTTTAAAAGATCGATAGCATTTTTTAATTCTGTTTCTAATTTTTCTTTTTCTTGGTGTTGATGTATCACTTCTTTATTGGCAACAATTAAATTATCAGCACACAGCACCCTTTCATATTTATTCGCAAGTGCCAAGTCTTCTTCAGTTTTTTTTGCTTTGCTGATATCAAAAAAGGTAATAACAAGCCCATCAATATGGTCATCGAATGTTCTATAAGGCATAATTCGAACTGTAAAACAACGTTGGTCAATTGTAGAAATATCTAATTCCTTATAAACTAGTGTTCTGAGTACTTCCTCTGCATTATCTTTGATTTCTGGGTAGAGCAGGTCGGAAACTAAGTCTGTAAAAGGTCTGCCAATATCGGTTTCACGCAATTTGAATAGTTTTGTAACTTTTTCTGTATAGCGTCGAATGTTTAATTCCTTATCAAGAAACAAAGTAGCAATATCAGTGCTATTTAATAAATTTTTCATATCGTTATTAGCTAACATAAAATCAGATATTTTGCTTTGTAATTCAGCATTTACTGTTTGGAGTTCTTCATTCAAGCTCTGCATTTCCTCTTTAGAAGTAGTCAATTCTTCATTTGTGGATTGCAGCTCTTCATTTGTAGATTGCATTTCCTCATTACTCGACTTCAATTCTTCCTGAGTTGATACCATCTCTTCTCGAGTACTTTGTAATTCTTCATTGGCTCTTTTTAATGCAATTTCCAATTCATTTTCACGATTAGTTGAATTTCTTCCAACTTTTGAAATGCTTTTAGTTCGTTTTACTATATTGGCAATATCTGTAAAAACTATAATAATTGACCCTTTTAATATTTCCGGTTTTTCAATAGATTGGACTGTAACATCCACCAATTGAGTCCCACCGTTAGTTCCAATTTTAATTTTTTGTAATTTCACAGAATCGAAATTTTGTTTTGCTTTACGAATTGCACCTGGAAGTTCCAGATTTAATCCTTCTCTTGCCATCGCAAAAATATTCATATTTGCTTTACCTGCAGCAGGTTCTAAATATTTACCTGTTCGTCCAGTAATGTATAGAATATCACCTTCTGAATTTATCAAAACACTCGCTGGAGCATATCTTTGTAATAATAATTGGTCTGTAAGCGATTGAATATTTTCAGAAATTTTAACAGGTTTAATCTCTTCTACCATTTGTTTTTTCTTATGAATGAATGAGCTAGGGAAATCAACCATTTCTGGAGTAATTGGAGTAATATTTCGTTTGTATATCTTCAATTTAGAGTCAATAGGGCTGAATTGATTATTCTCAGAATTTTCATGCTCAGCGCTGCCAAGCACCATAAATGCTCCACTATTTAAACTGTAATGGAATAAATTCATCAGTTTTTTTTGTAATTCTTGCTCCATATAAATTAATAAATTTCTACAGAATAGAATATCTAATCTTGTGAAAGGAGGGTCTTTAATAACATTATGAGGAGCAAATACAACCATTTCTCTAATTGAATTATTTACTCGATACCCATTTTCTTCTTTAATAAAAAAGCAACTTAACCTCTCAGGTGAAACGTCGGAAACAATATTCAGATTAAAAAAACCTTTTCTGGCAATTTCAATAGCATCACTATCTATGTCTGTAGCAAAAATTTGTAAAGTAAGATTCTTATTCTTGATAATTATTTCATATGATTCTCTAAATATAATTGCCAATGAATATGCTTCTTCGCCAGTAGAACAACCAGTAATCCAAGCTCGTAAAATAGTGCCATCAGGTAATTCATTAAATAAATTTGGCAACACATTATCTTTCATTTTTTCCCAAACTGCATCATCTCGGAAAAAATTAGTTACACCAATTAATAATTCTTTGAAGAGAATATCTAATTCTTTTGGATTTTCTTGTAAATATCGAACATAATGAGAAATCTTTTCAATCTGATGTACGTTCATTCGCCTCTCGATACGTCTAAACAAAGTATTTTTCTTATAAAGTGAAAAATCATGACCAGTATGTGTTCTTAATAAAATAACAATTTTTTCTAGATTACTTATACTCCTAAGGTCAATTTCGTCTTGTTTCAATACTAATGGAGCAATTCTTAGAAAAGCCATCATTTTTGCTGGCAATTCGTTTGCAGGTGCCACAACATCCACAATCACAGAATTAATTGCACTATTAGGCATACCGTCAAATTTTGCTGTTTGGGGATCTTGAATTAATATAAGCCCATTTTTTTCTTTTATTGCTTTTAGTCCTAAAGTGCCATCTGAGCCCATACCAGAAAGAATTATCCCAATGCTGTTTTCTTGTTGGTCATCAGCCAATGATCGGAAAAAATAATCTATTGGAAGTCTCAGTCCACGCAATTCTAAGGGTTCGAATAAATGTAAATGCCCATTTAAAATAGACATAGATTTATTAGGAGGAATTACATAAACATTATTGGGAATAACTTGCAATTGGTCAGTAGCTTGAACAACTTTCATTTCTGTTGTTCTTTGCAATAGTTCAGGCATTATCCCAACGTGATTTGGATCAAGGTGTTGAATTACTACGAAAGCAACGCCACAATCTTTAGGGACATTTCTAAAGAATTGTTCTAAAGCTTCCAATCCACCAGCAGATGCTCCAATGGCAGCCACAGGAAAACCTTGGGATAGTTCAAAGTTATCTTCAATATTATTAACTAGTGGAGTGGAGTTCTTTAATGAGCTTTTTGGGGATACTTTCTTCATACCATTAAACCTCAATTTTATTGTTTTTTAAAAAGTTCGATTCCATTATAAAATACAATACAAATATACAAATTATTTCATATTTATTGACAAATTTTATTGAATAATGAAAAATAAGTACTCTTATATTAGAAGAACTTAAACCTAATTGATATGTTGTACTTAATAAAATATTTCAATTACATAATAGAGAGATACTATCTAAAATTGTCTTATAATGACCTTTCCCCAGTTTAGTAGAGACAAAGATAAGTCATTATATGTTATGTAAGATCTTCTTTTCATAATCAATAGGTGAATTATAATTTAAACTTGAATGCAACCTTTTTCTATTATA
>CAIWET010000477.1 GCA_903911805.1 uncultured Ignavibacteria bacterium
ACAAATATTTTTCTTGTAATATCTTTAAGTTTAATAGAAAAATTATTAAATTTAGAATATAAAATATTTTTTTCACTATTCCCAAAATTCCATTTTTCATATTCTAATCGTTTAATATCAAGTTTATTAAAACTCAACCCATAAATTGTATTTTCTATATCTTCACCAAGTTTATATTCGTAAAAATCAAAAGTACTATTGAGTTTTTTATTTGTAAAAAACAAACAAGTATAAGTTGTCACATCATTAAAAATTTGATTAGCTCCGAAACTAATGATTCTTGATAAACTCTTTTTTTGAGAAATAATTCTTCTAATATTTTCACCCATTTGAGCTTGAAAGAATTTGTGAGGAAGAATGTAACACATGTTTCCATTTTTATCTAATATTGAATCAGCCATTTCTAAGAAGGGTAAATAAATATCGATATTGTTAGCTGATGCAGATAAATAGTGATCTTTCAAATACTTAACAATCTCAGGTCTATTATCAAGCATATCTTGAAGCTTTATATACGGCGGATTACCAATAACAACATCAAAACCAATAAAATCTCCATTATCATTTAGTACTTCAGGGAATTCAAAACGCCACTCAAAGGCATTTTTATAAATGTTATTATTCCTTATTTCTTCAATCTCTTTTGCAATTTGAGTTATTTCCTTTTCTAATTTTTCTTTTAAGATAGCTTTTTGCTTTTTTTCCTTTTCTGAGAGCTCAAAAAGAGTTGCTTGATTCAATTCGTGTAGCTCTGTACTTAGTTTGGTCAATCTCAATTGCTTTGGGTCATATTTACTAATTTCAGTTCTAAAATCTCCTTTGATAGCATCAATTATATCTTGAATTCCACGCTTAACTTCTCTATTCTTTTCGTTTTTATAGGATTGCACAAAGCCACGATAAGCATTAATATCATATTTAATGGATTTTAGGGCTTTACTCAAATCGGAATCAAGTGCAAACCTACTTAATAAACTATTACCACATTTAATATTTATATCAATATTTGGCAGTGTTTCAAGTTCTGGCTCTTCCTGGCTAATGGTTTCTGGCTTATAGTAAGCACTTTTTAGTAATTCAATCCAAAGTCTAAGTCGGCAAATTTTAACAGAATTTGGGTTTATATCCACCCCAAAAAGGCAATTTTCAATTATAGTTTGCTTTTCATTAAAAATAGTTTCTTGAACTCTTTGACTATCTTTGTTTTTGTAGTTATATGTAAATATGCCGTTTTCGTCAGTAATCATCAATTCGTCATTTTCAATCGTAAACTCATAACCTTTGATTAAATTTCCTTTGCTGTCTATCAAAATTCCTAATTCGTATTTAATAACCACTAACTCATTCAGGCACGATACAAGAAAATGACCTGAACCAACTGCAGGATCACAAATTCTCAATGAATTAATTATTTCATTGGCTTTTTTTATGTCGATTCTTGCAATTTTATTATATAATGCTTCAAAATTTTCAGCTTCAGGCAAATCATTTTCTTTGAAATATTCGTTGAATTTTTGGAGTACTGCCAATCTTAGAGCTTGCCTACTCATATACATAGTTATAAAGCCAGGAGTAAAGATTGAACCATCTTTATATCCATTAATTTTTTCAAATACTTTACCTAATACAGAAGAGTTAATAATTGTTTTGCTTTTTTCAACTACTTTCTTGTTGCCTTCGCTTGAAAAATCATAAGATTCCAAAAACTTTAACAAATATTCTAAAGGTTTTAGCTTTTCATTCTCCAAACCTTTCAATTTTGTTTTTGGGAAAATTCTTATTGCTTCATTATCATTCAAAGAATTTATTTTTAGAGTGATTTTCTCTAAATCAGAAATTTCAAAGAGAGAGCTATTTAAATATGGAATTTTGGCAAATCTTCTTCGATTAATTTCAGACCTATCAAGGCGATTTATTGCCAAAACCTGATGGAAAAGTTTATACATTTCATCGTAATCACTTATCTTTTCGGCACTAAGGAATAAATAATCTTTATTGCCATTATGATAAGAAATCAATCTACCTTCAAGCAATTTTAGGAAGAGAATTCTGTTAATCCAAGTTAAACTCAATTCCAAAGCAATATTGAAAAGTTGTTCATCTTTATTATCACCATAATTTTTTACATCTTTAAGGTCTGCTAGAGTTCCTTCAGTTAACAAAATATTAATTACATTTTCAATCAAAGTGCCTGGTTGTCTATCTTTGTCTTTCCTCCTGATTATGAGTTTGCCACCATCTTTAACTTCTTCAAGCCCCATTATATATAATAGCTCGGAATAGAAATCATTGTCAAGTGAATTGCTATCATTTGCAAAGTTTAAATTTAATAAATGAATAGGGGAAAGTATCTTAAATAAATCTATTAAACTTAAATCATCATTAGTACTTAAGCAATTTCTAAAATCTAAAATATTTAAATGAGTACAATCAATAGTTTCAATTTTTTCAATAAATGGTTTTGCAATTTCGTTATAGAAAAGATCGGTTTTTTCGCTGGAATAATCTCCATTGTTCCAATTTTCATAAGATCTTTTAAAGTTATTATTCTGGTAAAACAAACTATCAAAGTCTTTAGCATTAAATATGAAAAATTCTTTGGTGTTGGTAGCAATCAAGTGTTTTATTTCCAAATTCCCATTACATCTTTCACGCATAAAATAGAGAACTAATTCTTGTAATGCTTTAGCATTAGGTTTATTTACGGAGATCATTTCAGAAACATTCGAGGGCTTTTTAACTTCACAAATAACCCCAACAGAATCAGAAGCAGTTTTGCCATTATAAATAGCAAGATCAATCCTATCCTTAGTATTAACTTCATTAGATCCCTTATAAAAAGCATCTTTCAGAAATTCAATCAAAATATTTTTATAATGCTCTTCAGAAGCATTAATATTAGCACTAATTTTATTAAAATAAATAGATAAATAGTCTTTAAAGCTATCGATTTCATTTCTAGTTATCGACTTAAGTAAATGACTTTTACTCAAAGAAAGTGGAATATTATTTATTTTGAAAATCATAAAAATCTAGCTCTAACAATTCTAAAAAAATACTAAAATTAATAAATGTAAATTACAAATTTTTAAATTAATTTTCACTACTCGAAATATACTCTATTTTATGAATAAAAATTAATAAAAATAATTTCAAATACAAAA
>CAIWET010000478.1 GCA_903911805.1 uncultured Ignavibacteria bacterium
ATTTACTGATGCGAAGCACGATGAACTTTTAAAATTCTTCACTCCAAAGTTAGAAACAAGGTTGCGAGCGTAGCGAAGCAACCTTGTCTAACAATAGAGGGAAGAACTTCTACGAGGTATACGAAGGTAAGCTCATTATAGAACTTATTAATAAATATCATGAACTTTAGACTTTAGACTTTAGATTTTAGAACTTTAGAACTTATGACCCTTAGCTCTGCTTCCATGCTTTGTATTATGTTCATTTCAGAAGGTGCCTTTTAGTTTAATAATGAATAATATCTTTTAAGAGAAAAGTAAAAATTATTTATCATTTAAAAGAACTTAACTTTATCTTACATTTCATATCACTTAAAAAATAAAAAAAAGAGGTTGGTTGTTCCAGCCTCTTTTTTTTTGCCTAATACAGATGTTAGCATGATAAAATTCTAATTATAGTTTCATCAGGTCTTGGTCGTGCTCGATATAATACTTTAAAGCTGAATATGTTAATTTCTCAATTGAGTTATTATTAATAATCTTTAGAATAATTGTTACAGGAATACCAAGTTTAAGATGTTTTCTTATTTCAAGTTTATAATCATCAAATGGACTACCTTTTGAGTTCTTTGCACCCCTTGGCCGACCAAGAAGTTGGCCTTTTGCACGAGCATTGGCTAAACCCGCTTTGGTTCTCAATGAAATATATTCCAATTCTGCGGCTGCAAAGTAACTATAGATAGCAAAAAGTAATTTACCATGAGGTGAATTGGTTGATAATTCTGGTTGCCTGATAAATATAATTTTAACACCTTTTTCTACTAATGAATTTATTATGTTTAATGTCTGCATCATGTTCCTGCCTAATCTGCTCAATTCGGCGCATAAAATTGAGTCTCCATCATTTAACTTTTCTATCAATTCATCTATTTTTCTCTCTTTGGTTGTCAATCTGCTTGATGTTTCAGATTCGATGAATTCATCTATTATCATTCTATTTCGTTGTGCATATTCTAAAATAAGTTGCTTTTGTGCGTCGTTGTCCTGCCAGGAGCTGGAAATTCTACAATAACCAATTACTTTACTCATTTTTTTATTTTCTCTTATTTTGTTCATCAAATAATCATTTTTTGAAGATTCATAGTATAATGTAATATTAGTATTATTTTCTTTATAAGTTTAATAGTTTATTCAAGTGTTTTACTATTTAAAGTCAATAGTATTAATCGAACGATTTAGTAATAATTCATATTTCTTGTCCTATCATGTTTCTTAATTTTCAGGTATATTAGCATTTATTCTATTTTCTGTTAGAATTAAAGAAAATTGTTATTATCAAGTAAATTTAATTAATTTTAACTTTTTTATGTATTATTAAAACTCTACCATTTAAGTCAGGACAAGTTTATTTTTCTTTTTTGAACTAAACTATGTCTCATTTTTTGAACTCAAATGGTAAGAGTTTTAGTAATTAAGGCACCGCATTCTACTTTTACATTATTGGGAATAATGAAGAGCTACAGTCAATGGTTGTCTTCACCGGAATCACTGCTCTTTTTATTAGTGGGAATTTATTAAAATTAATATTCACTTGGTAATATGCAAATCTTATCTATACACCAGATTATCATTTCATCTAAACAAAAATCAGTATATTCGATAAATTGATGTTGCAAAATATTATCATTCCCGTCGCTAATCTCTACTAAAGCGGAATGGTCTTTATTAACCGTTAGCTTAAACACTTGGAAGGGTTCATTCATTACAGATTCTTCAACTTGATATGAAGCAACTAAATCCAGGAGCCAGTAGCACTGAGCTTCATCGCATAGAAATTTTAAACCATCGGAAAATAGAATGCCAAATGGGTGTTTATAATAATGTTCTGTTCCGGTGAAATTTCTTAATTCATCTTTAATCTGCTCCGGTGTCATGATAGCACCTCTTCAATCTTTGGCAAGTAACCGCAACCTTCATAATTCTTACCATTATCAGGTAATCTTCTTTTTATTTCAGTTTCTGCAATTGAACATTCAATGCAAATGGTTTCATTGGTGAACCAACTCATGGTTCGGACTTTAATTTCAGAATTGCATCTATCACAATTCTTTTTTATAAAAAATGTATCATTCATTACTTTTTCCTTTTAGGTGATTCTTAAATAAAGATTCTTGGTTATATTTGTTTTCTAAAACAGCAATAGCAATATCATTACAAACAACCGCTATTTCTGAATATGACAAGTGGTCACATTTATTAATTATGGTTGGTAAAATTGCTAATATTATTTTGTCTTTTTGCTCTTCAATATTGTTTTTAGCCATAACCGAATATTCCAACATAAACAAAATATACGGTAGCAATAAAAAGAACAGCATAGACAATAAACATCACTTTTACGAAATTATTCATAAATTATATTCCTTAAAATAGATTATAAATTAAAAAGGCAGCCATTTTTTTGACTGCCTTTTATATTGGTTCAAATTGCCTCTTTTGGCTCTTGGTCATCTAATTTCATTAGCTCTGCTTCAAGTAATGCAAGTCCATCAACTAAAGATTTTATTTTGGTTGCTCGGTGCGTAATTATATACTGATGCCACCACTTATGAGTTTTAGCCATTCGTTTATCGTAACGTTCTTGGTTTTTTCTTAAAAGTTCATCCAATTCAACTTTGCGCTTATTGTATTCAAAATTTGCCTTATCATCCCTGTCTTTGCCTTGTATTTCCCAAATACGGCATTTTTCATTTTCTCGGTCAATACTGTATTTTTTATTCTCAATAGCTCTTAAAATAGCACGAATTTTTTGTTTATTGGTAATTTCTGTTAAGACATCAGCAGTTTTTACATCTGCTACTTCTATCTCTTCAACAACATGCTCTGGTAGGGATTCAATTTCTTCAAATTCTTGGTTGTTTTCAACTTCAATAATTTCTGAAATTGTTTCATTTTCACTAATAGCAGAATCATTAATTATATTATTTTTCTGCTGAATTTTCATTTCTTTTTTCATTTTGATTCTCTCAAATTTGTTTTAAATTTGTTATTAATATCAAGTCAGCTGAACTTTATTATTAATTACAAATATACGTAATTATCATCAGATAAACAAGAAAATAATTCTTATTTTTCAAGGACTTAAAGATATTTTATAATAATTATTATGAGGTGATTATTTTAAATTATCATTTTGAATTATGTCCAAAAAGTCAATAAAATCATAAATTGTTTATACAATGGAAATTATCTCAAATGGAATATTATCACTTTGTTCAATATTACGCAATATGCAAGATGATGCTATATTATAAGAAGAAGAAGTTTTAATAATCTTGAAATGTTTTCTTTGGTGATGTATAACAGCGAACATACGAGTTATACAAAAATATTTTATATCATTTTTTAAAGATGACACCATCTGACATGATATGCTATATATTTGTATTTGTTGAAAAAATATAATTTTTAAATTGATTTGAAATTAGTAAATGAAAAGATGAAAATCATTTGTAGATGCAACTTTTAGATGTGTTTATTTCAGAGAATTGATGTAATTTTGTATTTTGGATAAGTGTGTATGAATTTGGATAATAAATAAATGAATTTAACAGTTTATAATTCGATTGTCAATTTTATTTGGAACATAGCAGACGATGTTCTAAGGGATGTCTATGTCAGAGGTAAGTATAAAGATGTTATTCTTCCAATGACAGTAATCAGAAGAATTGACTGTTTGCTTGAACCGACAAAAATTAAAGTTCTTGAAATGCATAAATTCTTTAATGAGAACAAAATTGACAACCAAGCCCCAGGTCTCAAAAGAGAATCAGGCTATGTTTTCTATAATACTTCAAGATTCACTTTAAAAAACTTACTTGATGAACCGAACAACATAAAACCTAACTTTGAGGATTATTTAAATGGTTTCAGTGAAAATATTCAAGAAATTATTTCAAAATTCAAGTTAAGAAATCAAATTGAAACTTTACAAGAAGGAAATATTTTATTTAAACTTATTGAGAAATTTACTACTAATAAAATCAATTTAAGTCCAGAACCGATTAAAAATAGTGATGGCGAAATTCTTCAAAGAGGTTTGTCTAATCTTGGTATGGGGTATGTTTTTGAGGAATTGATAAGACGATTTAATGAAGACAACAATGAAGAAGCTGGAGAACATTTTACTCCAAGAGATATTATAAATTTAATGACACATATCATTTTTCTACCAGTTAAGAAGAAAATTAAATCAGGTACTTTCTTGATGTATGACCCTGCGGGTGGTTCTGGTGGTATGTTGACTGAATCAGAAAAATTTGTTATTGATGATGAAGGTGAAATTCGTTCTAAAGCATACTGGCATTTGTATGCACAAGAAGTTAATCCTGAAACTTATGCCATTTGCACAGCCGATATGCTAATTCGTGGTGAAGAAAACATTCATACTTATTTTGGTTCAACTTTAAAGACTGATGGCTTCCCAAATTTAAAATTTGATTTTATGATGACAAACCCACCTTACGGTAAGTCATGGAAAGTTGACCAAGAATATATCATAGACAGTAAGAAAAAAGAAGTAATAGACCCACGTTTTAAAGTTGGAGTTCCTCGAATAAGTGATGGACAATTACTCTTTACAGTGAATATGCTTACCAAAATGAAAACAGATACCGAATTGGGAAGCAGAATTGCTACAATTCATAACGGTTCAGCATTGTTCACAGGTGATGCTGGAAGTGGTGAAAGTGAAATTAGAAAATGGATTATTGAAAATGATTGGCTCGAATGTATCATAGCTTTACCAGTTAATATGTTTTATAATACTGGAATTTCTACATTTATTTGGATTCTATCAAACAAAAAGGAAGAAAAACGAAAAGGTAAAGTTCAGTTAATTAATGCTGTTGATATTTTTGAGAAAATGAGAAAAAGTCTTGGCAACAAGAGTAATACATTCAATCAAGAGCATATCAAAAAAATTACTGATATTTATCTTGGCTTTGAAGAAAATGAAATTTCAAAAATATTTGATAATGCAGACTTTGGCTACTACAAAATTACAGTTGAAAGACCTCTTAGACTTTCAGTTCAGATAACTCCTGAAAAACTTGACTTTTTGAAAGAAGGTAAAAGTATTAGTGAAATTGAAAAAGTTAGTTTTCTTTTGAATGAAATGTTTGGCAAATCTATTCAAAAAGATTTTAATATTTTTAAAGAGAAGTTTGAAAAAGGATTGAAGAAACAAGAGATTAAATTGAACAACAAAGAATTGAAACTTATTTATGATACATTGTCTTGGAAAAATGAAACTGCCGAGCCAGTTATTAAAAAGAAAACAAAAGACACTATTGAATATGAACCTGATTCTGATTTGAGAGATTATGAGAATGTACCGTTAAAAGATTCTATTGAAGAATATTTCAAGAAAGAGGTATTACCTTACACAACAGATGCTTGGATTGATGATACTAAAACAATTACTGGTTATGAAATATCATTCAATAAGTATTTCTACAAATATCAACCACTAAATAGTATTGAAGATTTGACTGATGAAATTCTGTCTTTGGAAAATGAAACAGAAGGACTTTTAAATAAAATTTTATCATTCAATATTTAGTTGGAAAAATTATTAATGAATAGTAGATACCCTAAATATAAAAAAACTGGTCTTGACTGGCTTGAAGAAATTCCTGAAAATTGGGAAATACTACCCAATAAAGCCCTTTTTAGTGAACGAAAAGAAAAGAACAATAACGATTATGAACTGCTATCAGTGACTCAGGATAGAGGAATAATTAAACAATCAGAGATTGAATCAAAAAAAGACATTTCTAATGATGACAAATCAAATTACAAACTTGTCTTAAAGAATGATTTGGCTTATAATAAAATGAGAATGTGGCAGGGAGCAATTGGACACAGTCAATACTATGGTTTAGTTAGTCCAGCTTATGTTGTATTAAAACCAAAAGAAAATGTTTTTTCAAGATATTTCTATTATTTATTTAAATCAAATAAATATCTTGTTCAAACTAATAAATTCTCTTATGGTCTTTGCGATGATATGAATAGTTTACGTTATGAAGATTTTAGAAATATGGTTACACCAGTTCCACCATATCAAGAGCAAAAATTATTATCTTATATTATTGAATCAAAGATGATAAATATTGAAAAATATTTATCATCAAAGAAAAAGATTATTGATTTATTCAGAGAAAGAATAGGTTTACAAACTTTTGCTGGATTCCAGAGTAATAGTTTAATAAAATGTAATAATTGGTTAGAACAATTACCTTCAACTTGGAAAATTGAAAGGTCAAAGAGAATTTTCAATAATATTGTTGATAAAAATTATGCGAATGAGCAATTTTTAGCAGTAACTCAAGATAAAGGTGTTTTACCAAAAGATTTATGCGACAACAATTATACTACAACTGCTGGGGATGGTACTAATCTATTAAGAGTAATTAGGAATGATTTTGTTATTAGTTTAAGGTCATTTCAAGGTGGTATTGAACATTCAAATTATCAAGGATTAGTTAGCCCTGCATATACTGTTTTAAGATTAAAAAAAGATTATAATAATGAATTATTAACCTATTACTATAAATATTTCTTAAAAACGCAAAAGTTTATTTCAATGTTAAACACTGTTATTACTGGCATAAGAGACGGTAAAAATATTAATTATAAAGATTTTCAAGATATTATTTTACCAATACCATCCGAAGAAGATTTAATAAAGTTTAAAGAACAATTCTTAATTTTTGAAAATTTAGTAACTATTTTTGAAAAAGAAAAAAAACTATTTAATAAATTCTCAGCGGCTTTGATTAACGAAGTTGTAACTGGTCAAATTGATATAAGAAACATTGAGACAAAATATAATTCTAAAGATGAAGAGTTTCTTTATAATAAGGTTGCTGAAGAATCTGTTGAATATAGTGATTAAATAAAAATGATTAATTAATAAAAATCGTTAATAAAGAATGAAAGATATAGCATACATAACAGGTTCAGTTTTAAAGTGGTCAAGAGAGACTGCCAAATTGAGTATTGATGATGTAGCAAGAACATTTAAAAAAGAGCCGAATGTTATTAATGCTTGGGAAAATGAAACTGAATTCCCTACTATTAAGCAGGCAGAAAAAATGTCTAATATGTATAAAAGACCTTTAGCAGTATTCTTTTTACCAGTCCCACCTAAAGATTTTGATACATTAAAAGATTTTCGAGGGCTGAATGAACAAAAAGACTATTCAAGAGCTTTAACTTTCTACATTCGTGAACTACAGCAAAAACAAGAGTGGTTAAGGGAACAATTAGAGTCAGACAGAGAAGATGAATTAGAATTTATTGGTAATTTCAATGTTAATTCTAAGGTAAGTGATATTGCTAATAATATCAAAGATGTTATTGGTTTCAATAGTTCATCGGAGTTTGATAACCCATTGAAATCAATAATTGATTTAGTAGAAAAGAAAAGAATATTTGTGAGTTTATCAAGTAATGTCAATAGTCATTTACTTATAGACATTAATGAAGTACGTGGTTTTGCATTATTTAATAAGTTAGCACCATTTATTTTTATAAATACTGCGGATTCAAAAAATGGTCAATTATTTACTTTAATGCACGAACTTGCACATCTTTGGCTATCTTCAAGTGGAGTTTCAAATCTTGAATTTAGAGAAATCATCAATACAAATTATGACCCATTAGAATTGTTATGTAACGAAGTTGCTGCTGAAATTTTAATGCCTATTTCTTTACTATCTGAAATGTTTAAAAATAAAAATATTACTATAGATAATATTACTGAAGTAGCTAAAATTATCAAGGTTAGTTCTTACGCATTAGCTGTCAGACTTTTTAAATTAAAAAAAATGAATTATGACACTTTTATACAAGCAAAAACAATCTTTGAAAAAAGATATATTGATTTTTTGAAAAGAGAAGAATCAAAAGTAAAGACTGGTACTCCAAGTCATTCTGACCTTTCCCCAGTTTAGTAGAGACAAAGATAAGTCATTATATGTTATGTAAGATCTTCTTTTCATAATCAATAGGTGAATTATAATTTAAACTTGAATGCAACCTTTTTCTATTATA
>CAIWET010000479.1 GCA_903911805.1 uncultured Ignavibacteria bacterium
GAAAAATGCGAAAATTTTCTTTACTATATATTTTCTTGGCTTTAAGTTACTATTCTCTATCACAGCCAAATACCCCAACAGCAAGTGCTTACGAGGGTAAACAGTTTATGATAGGCTATATGCAAAATGAAATTGAAGGTTATGAAGCTTTTCCAATTTTACAGGCTTTTATAACATCAAAATATACTGCAATAATTCAGGTGAAAGATCAATATAATTTCTCAGAGTTTTATACTATTAAGCCAGATTCAATTCTTATCGTAAATCTTCCCGAATATAATGAAACAACCGTTTACGAAACACCTTTTGGCAATGGTATTGAAATTACTTCTGATAACCCAATTTCAGTTTGGGGATATAATTCAAAAAGATTAACAACTGATGCTTTTGCTGCAATTCCAGTTGCTTCATTCGGAACTGAATATGTTTGTATGTCAATGCCAAATGACCAATATATTGTTCCGCCTTACTCACTTCCAGATGACTCTTTATATTATGCTACTCCACGCTCAAGTGAGTTTATGATTGTTGCTGCTTCCAACGGTACAACTATTGAATTTCAACCTAAAGCAGTAACTAGAGGTGGAAAACAAGTATATAATAAATATAATGTTACATTAAATAAAGGTCAGGTTTATTTGGTTCAATCTTTTCTTGCTGAAAGAGGATTAGCTGATTTGAGCGGCACAATTGTTACTGGCACTAAACCATTTGGATTTTTCTCAGGTCACGTTAGAACCTCAAATCCACAAACTACAGCCACTGACAGTAAAAACCATTTAGTAGAAATGCTCTTACCAACTAATATTTGGGGAAATGAATATATAACTGCACCTTTTGGATTTAATACAACTGGCGATTTAATTAAAATCACTAATATTATGCCAAAAACTACTATATATTGTGAGTATAAAGGTGGTTTTAAAACATATTTTCTTGATAATCCGGGCGATGTGCTTTCTGTACCAAATTTCAAAGTTCCAGCTAAATGGAATTCAGACAAACCAATTCAGCTTGGGCAATTAATGATGCATAATTCAAGTTATGCCGATACTGCAAAATATGACCCATCGTTAGTAGTTTTACCTGCAACAAATACTTTTACAAATTATGCAGTTTTTTTGTGTCCATTCAATCCAAAATGGAATTCTAGTCAATTTGATGGACATTATATTTGCGTTGTTGCCGAAGGAAAAGCTTTAACTAATTTAACAATCGATAATAAATATGTTGCATCAATGAGCAATATTATTTCTCAGCAAATAGAAAATACTTCTTACTATTGGGCAAGAATAGAGTTATTTCCTGGCACGCATACTATTAAATGTGATTCTGGTTCATTCTCAGGAATTGTTTTCGGTAGAGGACAAGCAGATGCATATAGTTATATTTTAGCATCAGCGTTAAAAAACCCATTCGGTAATGATACAGTTCCTCCTATTGTAAATATTAATGAAAATTGTGGCAAATTACTTTATGGTATAACAGAATATTCAAATAAAAATTCATCTGGACTGAAATTACCGTTAGTTATTACAGATCAAACTAAGAATTACAAATGGGAAATGGAAACTATCCTAAATAATGAATTTAGAATTAAAGCTGAACCGATTGATATTTTAAAAGATGGAACTTTCGTCGTTGATATTAGAGATAAAAATGGTAATGGCAAAAAATATGTTTATGAATATTCTGCTTTACAAATAGAAATTGATAATGATATTGATTTTGGTGAAATTAATTCAAATGATTCATCTACTGTTTTTTATAAAATTTATAATTCAGGTTCTGATACAATTTTTGTTACTTCGCTTACTTTTAGCGACCCAAGATTGAAAATCAAAGCAACAAATTTTCCATTTTTCATTTATCCCAAAGATACTGCAAAAATAGTAATATGCTTTGTTCCAAACGATAATTTTGATTCATTGAATGCTAAAGCAACATTAACTTTAGAATGTGGCGAGCTATTTTTCAAATTAAAATCTACAGTTTATAAAAACTCTTTAAAAGCTGAAGGGTGGAATTTCGGAAATATAATTGTCGGAGATTCAGCTTGTAGCAAAATCTTTGTTACCAATCAGGGAAGCGGAGCAATTAAGCTCTTAAGTCTTGATATTCCTCCAGATATTAAAGTATTTAAGTTGGATACTGCTGGAATTTTTCCATATACATTAAAACCTGGTGATACATTATTCATAAAAGTTTGTTTTAAACCAGATTCGAATATATATTTTCAGCACATAGTAAGCTTTAAAAATAGTTTATATATTAATGCTGATGCACTGCTGACAGGAAGCGGAATTGCTCCTGATATAAATTCAATAGTAATTGATTTCTTCAAAAGAAGAGTTGGAACAACCAATGACTCAACAATTACTTTTAAAAATTCTGGCAATACAGATGGATTATTAAAGTTCAATTCTATTACAACTTTTGATTCTGATTTCAATACCAACGAGATATCTAGTCTTAATCAGACAATAATAGCTCAGGACAGCTTAAAAATCAATATTTCGTATTTACCATCAACTTCTAAAAATAACCTATATGAAGCGAAATTAGAAACAAATTGGCAATACCATAAACCTATTACGGTTACTTTAAAAGGTGAAGGAACATTGCCAGTAGTAAAATTCTCTGATTTTGATTTTGGTAAAGTTCATATTAATACAACTGTTCAAAAAAGTGCATTAATATTGACAACTTCTGGTAATGAAGATTTGACAATAGATTCAATTTATTTCAATTCAGGAGATTATCAAGAATTTTTTATAGATTATTCTTTATTAAAGAATATTAAATTATCTCCAAAAACTCTATACGAAATTCCAATTTCCTTTAAACCTACAACCAAAGGTAAATTTGCAATTAAATTGAATATAATCCACGATGCAAATCCAAATTATGGAAGGTCAATCGATATAGTCAATATTAATGGCGAAGGTGTAATTACTAATTACCAATCAAATTTAATTATTGATAATGATTTTAGAGTTTGCAATAACAATACTGGAATTTTTAGTTTAAAGAATACTGGTGATGTTGATTTTATGCTTGATTCTGCAAATATATTGATTTCAGGTTGCGATTTTACAGCAACACCAAGTAAATCATTACCTGCAATATTGACTCCAAATTCAGAATATCAATCAAAAATCCAATTTTTCAACGTTACTCGTAGCGATATCAATGTAAAAATTAATTCAGTCATTAATGATACTATTTTAAACAAAATTGAGAATAGTTATTCACCAATTCAGAACAAAATTTCAATTAATCAATTAGAAAAATTAGAATTCACTCCTGGAGACTCATTAAATATTAATATTTCAGGAAGATTCAATGAAAAAACTGATGATGGATTTAATTTTTACTTAAAACTTGAAGTAACTCAAAAATTACTTTATTTGCTAAATAATGATTTAATTTTAAAATATGGAAAAAATGGGGAAAACTCAATTAAATGCATAGCAATACAAGACTTAGATAGTATTATCATTTATTCAAAAGAAAAATTATTTTCAGAAAATAAAAATATAATTTGGAGTATTGAAATTCCTTTTTTAGTTTTGTTAAATGAAGTTAAGCAAATGGCAATAAATATAAAAATTGCTGAAAATGAGTGCTTCGAAAAAGATAATTCAGATGTTGCAACTGAATTACTTGATGTGTGTGTTTTTAATGTTAGGAACGTCAAACTAATTCCTGAACAAGCACGTTATAGCATTAAAGTTATGCAAAACGAAGGGATTTTAATAGTAAATGCTGATTTGAGCGCGGAAGAAACGGTGAATTTTAATATTTTAGACCTAAATGGCAAAAAAATATTAGAAAAATCAAAATATTCCTTGCATAAAGGAAATCAATCAGTTATTTTTGAAATTAATAATTTTGCAAGTGGAGTTTATTTAGTCTCTATTGACTCTCCACAGTATATATATAAGAAAATGATTGTTTTAAATAAATAGTTAGGTGATGAATATGAATTTTAAATTACTCGCGTTGGCTCTTCTCTCATTCACACTTTTTTCCATTTCAAGTGCGTTTGCTCAGGATGATGAATCATCGACTGACATGCCTGGTTTGAAAAGTAATGCAGTTTATCTTGGTCCAGTTTTTGGATACAATAGAGCTATGCATACAGCAGACTTAGCCTCTTTCCCTGATTCTGTAGTAAAATGTCCTACATTTACTAATGGTGTTGCTAATGGATTCCATGCTGGAATTTTTTACGAACAACCATTTTCTGCAGCTTCAAAGCACTCAATAATTTTAAGAGCTCTTTATAGCACTTTACCAGCAAGCTTTACTCAAACAGGTGATGAGTATCCTTCTTTGGTTAAAGATGCAACTGGTGCTCAAAAAATTATTAACTCAGTAACAGAACATACATTAGATGTTGTGTACAATACTCTTTCTTTTGATTTAATGTACAAATTTAAAGCAATTAAAGATTTGGTTGTTACTGTTGGTCCTACTTTTGATTTACCTTTTACCAGAACATTAACTCAAAAATATAAAATTATTAAACCTGACAATGCTCAGTTTAGTAGAGTTGACAACTGGGAAGCTTTAGGTTACAGATACGAAGACAATGATAGAACAATCGTTGTATTTGATGATCAAATCAAAGAATCAGCAAGTCTAAGAGCAGCAATTAAAGTTGGTGTTCAGTATGAAATTATGACTGGTAAAAAAGTGGATATTATTCCTGGCGTATTTTACCAATATGCTTTAACAAAAGTTACTTCAGTTGATGACTGGAGCGTTCACGCAGTACAAGTTGGTGTTGATATAAGATTTGCGGTTCCAAGCCCATTCTAATTATTATATATTTTACAAAAAAAGTCATAACTTTAATAGTTATGACTTTTTTTTTACTTATTCCAAATATTCATTATGAGAAAAATTATATTTTTATTCTTATTCATTTCTTTTTCGTTCAGTTTAAAAGCTGATCAGAATAATTTGATGAATGAATTATATAATTCTTTAAATTACGACAATTCAACTTTCTTGACAAATTGCGAAAATCTGCTTAAAATTGCCGAACAAAACAATAATAATGATTATTATGCAAAAGGTCTTTACAAAAAAGGTGAATATTATTACAACATTGGATTGATTGATAAATCTTATGAGAATTTTCTTAAATCTTTCTCTTATTTTGAAAATATCAATGACAATGCAATGCTTGTACATACTTCAATTTTTCTTGGTTTATGCAACAAGAAATTGAAATGGGAAGATAAATGCAAAGAATATTTCGAAAAGGCCTACAAATACTCATTAAAAACATCTGACCTTTTCGCAAAAGCCTCTGCTAATTGGTCTTTAGCCGAGTATTATTTAGATAAAGATGATTTTATAAAATTTCAATTATATTTAAATGAGTCCGATCGCCTCGTAAATTTAATGCCAACTTCAGACAAGTATAAAAGATTTTGTACCGATATTTTATTCAAACTAAATTTAGACTTATATTCAAAACAAAATCAATTAGATTCAATTATTAATTGCTTTGATAGTTTCGAAAAAAGATATAAAGAACTTTCAAATTATAATTATACTTCTCAATCGATTATTCTACAAAAGAAAATAATATATTTTGCTAAATTTAATCAGTTTGATTCTTCATTAAAGTACTTTAAAATTTTAGAAAAACTTGAGCAAAATGGAATAGTAAATAAAGAATTAAGCAGTGATCCAGCATTTAAAAACTCAATTTATAAAGTAATATATAAAGTATATGAGCAAAAAGGTGATATAATCAATGCTTATAAATATCTTGTTCTTGCTTCTGAATATTCAAATAAATCATTAGAAAGTAATCCTATTAATGCATTCAAAGCTGAGACTAAAACAATAGAACAAAAATCAAAAGAACAAATTGATAAATCCGAAGGCGAAAAGTTAATAATAATGTATGCAAGTGCTATTATTTTAATTTTAAGTACGATTTTTATTCTAATTTTATTAAAAAGAAATAAAATCGAAAAGAAATTAAAAGAAGACTTATTAATATCAAATAAATCCAAAGAAAAGTTATTCTCGATTATTTCACACGATCTGATGAGCCCTGTTAATTCCTTTTATTCACTTGCTTCGATTATTAAAAGCAAAAAGAATTCTAATCAAGAAATTGAAGATTACCTAACTGATAATACAGTAAATGTTGCATTTTCAATTAAAACAATAACAGAGAATCTCTTAAATTGGAGCAGAATTCAGATGAATAGATTTTCAATTATTTTAGATGAATTCAATGTAATTAACTTGATCGATGAAGTTGTATTTCAATGCATCAGCTTTTCTGAAAAGAAGAATATTTTAATTCAGCAGCATCACTCTGAAAATATTAGAATCCTTGGTGACCGATATGCAATTGAAATAGCTCTCAGAAATGTTCTAATGAATGCTATTAAATTTACTCCAACTGATGGAACTATAGAAATTAATAGTAAAAAGATTGATAATATCTTCGAAATTTCAATTGCTGATTCTGGAAGTGGTTTTTCTGATGAATTAATTGCTAAAATTAATAATAATTTAGTCATTGATAGCAAATCTGGAACTCAAAATGAAAAAGGAACTGGATTGGGGTTATTTTTGATTAAGGAAATCATTGAAAAGCACGATGGCAACTTACATCTTTCAAATTCTGAAAATGGAAGTGCCATCGTAACTATTAAAATTCCAATAATTGATTAATCTATTCTCTTATTAATGGGCAGAAATGATCTTTTTCTGCTTTAATATTCTCAAAAGAAGCCAATTCAATACATTCATTTGGAGTGCAGCAAGTAGCACATACTCTTTTATAAGCAGTATAATAATCTAACTCAACATCAACAGAAAGAAAATCATCTTTAATTGGTTCAACTTTCATCAAGTCAGTTGAAAGATATTTTTTATTATCATCACAGAAAACAGTTACAACTACTTTATCTTCACCAATTTCATTTTGAGTTCTCAATGCTGCTAAGAAGTTTGCCCCAGATGAAATTCCAAGACCTAGTCCCAATTGTTGTGACAATTTTTGAGCCATTACAATTGCATCTCCATCATCAATATCAACAATTGAATCTAAATAATTCAAATCTAAAACAGCCGGAATAAACTCGTCTGAAATTCCTTGAATTCTATGTTTACCAACCTTATAGCCAGTTCTTAATGTAGGTGAGTTTGAAGGTTCCATTGGTCTAACTACAATATTAGGGTCTTTCTCTTTTAAATATTTTGCAACTCCCATAATAGTACCACCTGTTCCAACACCAGCAACGAAAGCGTCAATTTTGATACCCTTAAGTAATAATTGATGCCATAATTCTGGAGCAGTAGTATTATAATGAGCTTCAGAATTATCATTATTAGAAAATTGTTGAGGTAAAAATCCATCAATTTCTAAAGCCAATGCTTCAGCTTTAGCTATACTTCCTAAAAATCCGCCTTCTTCTTTGGAAACAAGATAAATATCTGCGCCAAAACTTCTAATCAGATCTTTTCTTTCCTGGCTCATCCAGTCAGGCATAAATATCGCAACTTTGTGTCCTAATGCTCTTCCAATCGCTGCAAATGCAATTCCTGTATTTCCACTGGTTGCTTCAATTATTGTTTGTCCTGGCTTCAATGCACCTCTTTCATAAGCCTTAAAAAGTATGTGCTTTGCCATTCTATCTTTTATTGAGCCTGTAAGATTGAAATTCTCTGCTTTTGCATAAATTTTTCTTTCTTGTCCTTTGTATTTAAAATCTACTCTCAAAAGTGGAGTATTTCCAATCATACTGTTTAAGCCAATAAACTTAATATTAATACTTTTATCAATCATTTTATTCCTATATTTTATTATTTTATTTCAAACCAATCCGAAATTTTGTAAGATTTTGATAAATCATCATTTTTATGAATATACTCTCTTGTTTGAGGATTGCAAATATAATCTTTTTCAAGAGTTTCAATATTTTCCGTTATATATTTAATTGCATTGCATATTTCATATACTTCTTTATCTGATGTAGTAGGATGGAATGAAATCCTTACCCATCCTGGCTTATGATTCAATATTCCTTGCTCAATTTCACCAGTAATGATATGGGAAGTTTTATAATCAATATTAAACAGGTAATGCCCATAAGTACCAGCACAAGAGCATCCACCACGTGATTGAATTCCATAATAATCATTCAATAATTTGCCCATTAAATTATAATGAACTTTTTCAACATTAAATGAAATAATCGAGATTCTATCGTGAATATTATTTGCTAATATTTTAATTCCTTCCACATTTTCAAGTTCTTCAAATGCAATCTTTAGTAATTCTTTCTCTCTTTGAAGAATATTTTCTACACCCATTTCTTCTTTCAGCTTAATACACATTGCTGCTCTGATAGCTTGTAGAAATCCTGGAGTGCCACCATCTTCTCTAACTTCAATATCTTCATAAAAACTATATTCGCCCCAGCGATTAGTCCACTTTACAGTTCCACCTCCAGCTTTATCAGGAATTTTGTTAGTATAAAGATTTTTATTGAAAATTAAAACTCCACTTGCACCTGGTCCACCTAAAAATTTATGAGGTGAAAAATAAATTGCATCTAAAGATTCCATTGGGTCTTCTGGGTGCATATCAATATTAACATAAGGAGCTGAAGCAGCAAAATCTACAAAACATAAACCGCCGTGCTGATGCATTATTTTTGCTAGTCTGTGATAATCAGTTTTAATACCTGTTACATTTGCACAAGCAGTAAATGCACCAATTTTCAATTTTCTTGATTTAAATTTTTTTAAATTAGTTTCAAGTTCTTTGAAATTTATTAATCCATTGTCATCTGGAGTTAAATGCACAACGTCTGCATTGCAAACTAACCACGACGTGTGATTGGAATGATGTTCCATATGAGTAACGAAGACGATAGGTCTGTGGTCGCCAGTTGGGTAATAGAAATTCTTCACTTTTTCAGGAGTTTTCAATCCCATAATTCTCTGAAGTTTAGTTACTCCAGAAGTCATACCAGAACCAACTGTTAATATTGCATCATTTTCATTTGCATTTACGTGATTTTTAATTATTTGCTGAGCCATTTTGTATGACTTTGTGAGCAATGCCCCAGTGGTTGTAGTCTCAGTATGAGTATTTGCAACGTGAGGATAAAAATTATTAATCAAAGAATCCTCAATTGGCTTATAAAGCCTCCCGCTTGCGGTCCAATCAGCATAGATTTGTTTCTTCTTGCCAAATGGAGTAATAAGCTCGTTATCAATGCCAATGATATTCTCTCTGAATTTTTTAAAATATTCTTCTAACATATAAAATTTAATTTGTAATAAAATACAATACAAAA
>CAIWET010000480.1 GCA_903911805.1 uncultured Ignavibacteria bacterium
ATATTATTATATTTGAGTAATTAAGTTAGTACAAATAATATAAATTGTAAAAATGAAAGCAACAATTGGAAATAAGGAACTTAATTTAAAAGGCGATGATGAGAACTTGATAGCTCTCTCAGTTAAAAAAGTTAATTTTGAATTAAATTCCTTAGGATATAAAAAAGATGAAGAACCTGATGTAACAGGACTTATTCTTGTTGCACTTAATTTAGCTGAAAAGCTAGTAAAATTGGAAAATAAAATACAAGAATCGGAAAAACAATTGATTAAAGAAATTGCTGAAATGTCCGGTTATGTAGAAAAGAATTTTAAATAATTCTTTTTAATTGATCTTTGAAATTTGAATTATTGCCGCATTATGCCTTTGTCGACCTCTAGAGCGAAAGAACCGATAAAAATAAATTAGGGTTTCAGCCTCTGGTTACAAATGAAAGGCCTCAACTGATTAATCTCAGTAATCTAATTTATTAGGTTCAGTGGACTTCAAATGTTGTCAGGATGTTACCCACTGTGTAAGGGTTGGGTTCTTCACCTGTCTCCACACTGTTTCGACGTATGCATAATGCGGTTTTTATTAAAAAAATGAACAAACAAATACGCAGCTAAAATTTCTATTGTTTTATTAGCTGCTTTTTATATTAATCAATCTTATAAATAGTTATAAAAAAGGTGTTTTATACAAAGGAATAAAAATGAGTGAAGTAACAATTATTATCATTAGTCTTGTTGGCTTGATCGCAGGATTTGGTGTTGCTTATTTTGTTGGGAATAAAGTTATTCAATCTAAAATAAATGAAACTGAATTAAGATCTCAAAACTTACTTAAAGAAACTGAAAAAGAAGCAAATAATCTTAAAAAAGAAAAATTACTTGAAGTAAAAGAAGAATGGCATAAAAGAAAACAAGAGTTCGAAAATGATCAACAGCAAAAAAAGATTAAAATTCAAAATTATGAAAAATCTTTAGAGCAAAAAGAAAAATCTCTTGATCAAAGACTCGTGGAAGTTAATAAAAAAGATAAAGACTTTAAACAACTAGACGAACAATTAAAGAAAAAAGAACTTGAATACACACAAAAAATGAAATCTTTGGGTGATTTACAAGAAAAACAAATAAAAATATTAGAGCAAGTTAGCGGGCTCTCTAAAGAAGATGCTAAAAAAGAACTTATTGATAAATTTATCAACGAAGCTAAAAACGAATCTGCTCAATACGTAAAGACTATTCGTGAAGAAGCTAAAATGAGTGCTCATAAAGAAGCAAAACACATCATTATTGATGCTATCCAAAGAACTGCTTCTGACCACAGCGTTGAAAGTACTGTTTCTGTTGTCAATCTAGACAATGACGAAATGAAAGGTAGAATTATCGGTCGTGAAGGTCGTAATATTCGTGCTTTTGAGTCTGCAACTGGTATTGACCTTATTATTGATGATACTCCCGAAGCAGTGGTTATCTCCGGTTTTGATCCATTCAGAAGAGAAGTTGCTAAATTAGCTCTCGAAAGATTAATGGAAGACGGTAGAATTCACCCTGCAAGAATCGAAGAAGTAGTCGAAAAAGCTAAAAAAGAACTCGACGATGAAATCATTAAAATTGGTGAAAATGCTATTTTGGAATTAAATATCCACAGTATGCACCCAGAATTAATTCGTCACGTTGGTAAAATGAAATACCGCTCAAGTTATGGACAAAATTTATTAAGTCACTCAATTGAAGTTGCTTACCTTTGCGGAATTATGGCTGCTGAACTTGATTTAGACCCAATTATTGCAAAAAGAGCCGGCTTACTTCACGATATTGGTAAATGCGTTGACCAAAATACTGAAGGTCCTCACGCTTTGCTTGGATTTGAATTAGCTAAAAAATATAAAGAAAATCACGCAGTTTCCAATGCAATTGGTGCTCACCACGAAGATATTGAAATGGAAACTCCTTATGCAGTATTAGTTCAGGCTTCCGACTCCATCAGTGGTGCTCGCCCTGGTGCAAGAAGAGAATCTTTAGAAAATTACGTAAAACGTCTTGAAAAATTAGAAACATTAGCTCAAAGCTTTGAAGGCGTTCAAAAAACTTTTGCTATTCAGGCTGGTAGAGAAATTAGAGTAATAATCGAACCTGAAAAAGTAGATGATTTTGGTGCTGACGAAATGGCAAACGGTATTGCTAAAAAAATCGAACAGGAAATGGAATATCCTGGACAGATTAAAGTTACCGTTATCAGAGAAAGAAGAAGCGTTTCACTAGCCAAGTAAATTTTATGAAAAACATTGCATTATATGATAATTCGAATAAGCCTGAAGCTGTGCAATACGCACAGCAGGCTTTAAGATATTTAAGAAATTATGATACTGAAATCTTTGCAAAACCTGATTTAGTAGAAAAATTTCCTGAAGACATAAGAAAATACGTTAAAGCTGTTCCTGTTGAAGACTTCGAAAAATTTGCCGATGTTGTAATTTCTTTTGGTGGCGATGGAACAATTTTATCTTGTGCCAGATTACTTCTAAAATCTAATATCCCAATTATGGGTGTAAACGTTGGTAAACTTGGCTTTTTAGCAGAATTTGCCGTTAATGAATTAGATAAAAACATTGACGAATTGATGAAAGGCAACTATCGAATTGTTGATAGAGCTGCTTTTGAAACAGTTATCGATGGTGAAACCATATATGCTCTTAATGATTTTGTTATCGAAAAAAGAGGTTCATCTAGAATGATTACTCTTAGAGCATATTCAAATGAACATTATATTGGAGATTATAGAGCCGATGGCTTAATTATCACCACTCCAACCGGAACTACCGCATATTCTTTGTCTTGTGGCGGTCCAATTATTGCACCTTCCACTCCGGTAATGTGCATTACTCCAATTTCGCCACATTCATTAACTCTAAGGCCATTAGTAATTCCTGATGTTAATGAGTTAAAGTTGATTGTTTTCTCCCCAACAGGAGAAGCAAACTTTGTGGCTGATGGACAACACGAAAGAGTGTTGTCGAATTATGAAAGTATTATTATAAAAAAATCCGAATCAAATATTAAGCTGATTAAACCTATAAATAGTTCTTATTACGACTTATTGAGAAATAAACTTTTATGGGCAGCAACTCCATTTGATTCTGCAAATAAATAGGGGGATTTAAATGAAAACATCATCATTGATGAGATTAACAATTAGTTCAGCAGAGTTTTACGCATATCACGGTGTAAAAGCTGAGGAACAAGTTTTAGGTGGAAAATACCAAGTAGATTTGGATTTATATTATGATTCCAGAGAAGCTATTATAAATGACGACGTAAATTATGCAGTGAATTACGAAGAAGCACTATTTTGCATTGAAGAAGTAATTTTGGGAGACCCTTTTAATTTAATTGAAACAATAGCAAATGAGATATTGAATTCTTTATTAGAAAAATTCACTCGTATTCATCAAGCAACTGTAAGAGTTCGCAAGATGAACGCACCAATCCGCAGAGTTGTAAGCTATGTAGAAGCTGAGCAAACAATGACAAGAGAGTAAAATTCTATTATCTATATTGATAAAAGCTTTTAAAACTTAATTTTAAAGGCTTTTTTTATTTATAATGTCCTCTGCAAGAAATAACAATAATGCTATCATCTCGAACTTGATAAATTAATCTATGCTCTTCGGTAATTCTTCTTGACCAAAATTTTTCATTTTGATATTTCAAGGGTTCTGGCTTCCCAATTCCAGTAAATGGATGGCGTAATATATCCTTTATTAATGAATTGATTTTACTGAATTTTGGATAATCTACCAATTCCCAATCTAAATAATCTAAGAAAGCATCTTTATGAAAACTGAGAATCATTATACAAGATTTATTTTAGGAGATAGGATATTCTTATTTGCATTGATATCTTTAATTCTATCGATAATGTTCTGATTGGTAATTTCATTGATTTCAAAATCAATAGACTCTGTTGGATAAACATCAATAACTAATTCCTGATTTGGGAAATTTGATTTGATTAAATTTATTAAATTAAAATCTAAATCATTTGTATTTATTTGATATGTAGTAACCAATTTTATTCCTCAATTTTATTTACTTATCAAACTGAACGATTATATTTTTTTTATA
>CAIWET010000481.1 GCA_903911805.1 uncultured Ignavibacteria bacterium
GTTTTATTGGTGGAAGTAAGCGTTATCCATATCCAGGTTTGAAATCTATGTGGCAAGGAATTACAAAATTATTCTTCTTAAAACAAGGCTGGCTCTTAGCTAAAAGCCAGCTCTCTGATATTTATACTACATGATTAGCTATCAAGAGGGGGTCAGGGGGTGTGTCTTTGAAGAAATAAAAAGAGACGACCCCGTCAAACCCCACCCTAAATTCCTCCCCATTAAGGGAGGGACTTAAAGAGAAGGAATTTTTAACAACTCAAAGTTGGTATAATATTCAAAAATTAATATCTTCTTAATATCTTAAATCTGAATTAATATTTTTTGAGAAATATTTAGATTCTTTGAAGTAATTTGAATAATATATGAACCATTCAAAATATTCTTTGGTATAGCTAATTTGTTAGTTCCATAATTTATGAACAATAGAAATCTAAATACTTCTTTTCCTTGTAAATCAAACAAAGTAATGTCTGTATTTTCATTTATTCCGGATTTATTATCAATAATTATTAAATCCTTATTATTTGATATGGATATGATCTGCTGAATTGCTTCGTTAACTCCAACTGTTTTTGGTCTAAGTAAAGAATATTTTGTAAATATCAAACCATTTGAACTAGTTGTCATTGAACTAGATATTGTTTTAAGATTTTGTTCAAATTTTAATGATTGATTATTTACAAAATAAACATTATAATCTGAAGTATTAAAGTTATTATAATTAAATATAAAATGTTTATTTAAAAATCCGAATCTCCCAATTCCTAAATTTGATACCATAGTTGAATTATAATATTCTTTTAATTGTGTAATATCTATAATAGTCGCTTTATGAGGTCCCAATGAACTTACTCCAACATATATATCATCTAATGAAAATTTAAGTTCAGTAAATGTAGTAAACTCATCACCTTCCAACTCAAATCTTTTAATTTCTGTTAATGTTTCTGTATTCCAAAGTGTGAGATAATTTTTTGGGCCACTTTTTGATGCAGTTGCAAACATTTTACCATTGTGGGAGAGTTTAGTTAATATTACATTTTGATTTGTTGTTACTGATTTTAGTTCTTTTTGTGTTAAAAAATCAAGAATTGTAATTCTATCATTATCTGGTGTTATTCTTTTTACTGCAATATATTTACTATCTTCGTTATTTATATCCAGTCCTCCATAAATATCGTTGAACTGAAAAAAAGCATTTTCTTTTTTTGTATCCCAAACATTGTAATACTGTCCGCATACTCCAATTAAATAATTCCCAGAATTAGATAAATAAAAATTACCATAAAAGTCACTACCATTCTGTTTAAAGCAACTATTATCAAAAGTAGAAACAAAACTACCGTCAATTGAACGATATTTGCTGATAGTATTTCCACCAGCCACATAAATAAACTCTCCATCTTTTGAGAACTGTGCATAAGACCCACCAATATCCTTTTCCCAAGCAATTTCGTATTCCTGAGAAAAGAGACTTGCACTTGCTATAAAAATAATTGCGATATTAAGCAGAAACTTTTTCATACTGTTATTCAATTCAATTAATTGTAACTTTTCAAACTTAAATAAATTAAATTATAAAACCAAGATATTATTTATTTTTTTTGATAAAGGATCTTATTAAATATTGCTTTTAATTATGGATTTAATTTGAATGCTGCGCATTCACTCAATCAGGGATGATTGAGCTACTATTGCTTTTCTTTAAGTCCCTCTCCTTGGGAGTTGGATTTAGGGAGAGGTCTGGCGAGGTCGTTTTTTCAAACGTAGATGCCGCACCGAAGTGCGGCATGACATACAAATTATTTAACGCGATTCTTCGCTTAGCTTGAGATTGACAGCATTTAAAAAGAAGACAGGTCTAAGACCTGTCTCTACAAATAATAATTCCACCATCGATTTTCCCCTCCTTTTATAAGGAGGGGTGGCAAAACGTGTATTCATGCACGTTTTGA
>CAIWET010000482.1 GCA_903911805.1 uncultured Ignavibacteria bacterium
AAATAAATAGAAATATATTATATGAATAAATTTGTTTTAAATTCTAATTATAAACCTGGGGGCGATCAACCTCAAGCTATAAAGGAATTAACTGAAGGTATTTATCGTGGAGATCAACACCAAGTTCTTTTAGGAGTAACAGGTTCTGGTAAAACTTTTACTATTTCTAACATAATTCAAGAAGTTCAGAAGCCAACTCTGATTATTTCTCCTAACAAAACTTTAGCGGCTCAACTCTATAGCGAAATGAAAACATTCTTTCCACATAATGCTGTTGAGTATTTTATTTCATATTATGATTATTATCAACCAGAAGCGTATATTGTAAGTTCCGATACTTATATTGAAAAAGATTTTGCTATAAATGATGAAATAGATAGGCTAAGATTAAAAGCTACTAGTTCATTAATTGAAGGAAGGCGTGACATTATTGTTGTCGCTTCGGTAAGTTGCATTTATTCTATTGGAAAAAAAGAAGAATTTCTCAACGCCCTTTTTCCCGTTAAAATAGGAATGAAAATCCCTCGACAAAAATTACTTTATAAACTCACAGATTTATTCTATACTCGTAATGATTTTGAATTCGCTAGAGGAACTTTTAGAGTAAGAGGTGACGTTATAGATATAATGCCTGGATATGAATCCGAAATTGCTCTAAGATTAGAAATGTTTGATGACGAAATAGAAAAAATCTCTTTCATAAATTATCAAACTGGTAAATATTTGCAAGTAATGGAAGAATATATAATAATGCCTTCTAAACTTTTTGTTACTTCCGAAAACCAAATGGCTCGCGCTATGAACGATATAAGAGACGAACTCTACGTCCGACTTAAAGAATTAAGAGCTTACGATAAATTAATTGAAGCCCAAAGACTAGAACAACGAACTTTATTTGATTTGGAAATGATGAAAGAAGTAGGATATTGCTCCGGAGTTGAAAATTATTCAATGCACTTAACGGGAAGAATGCCCGGAGATACCCCTGATTGCCTAATTAATTATTTTCCTGACGATTACCTTCTCGTTATTGACGAAAGTCACGTAACTGTTCCACAATTAAGAGCAATGTATAGCGGAGATAAAGTAAGAAAGACAAATCTAGTCGAACATGGTTTCCGCTTGCCTTCCGCTTTGGAAAATAGACCGCTAAACTTCCAAGAAATAGAAAAACAAATGAAACAAGTTATCTACGTTTCGGCAACTCCAGGACTTTATGAATTAGAAGCATCGCAAGGGGCGATAGTTGAACAAATAATTCGTCCCACCGGACTTCTAGATCCTGAAATTGACGTTAGACCTGTTAATAATCAAATAGATGATTTGTTAAAAGAAATTAGAATTCGTATAGAAAAAGGAAATCGTACTCTAGTTACAACACTTACTAAGAGAATGGCAGAAGATTTAGCAGAATATTTGCAAAATTTACAGATAAAAGTGGCATATATTCATTCAGATGTAGATTCATTAGCTCGAGTTGAAATCATCCGCGATTTCAGAATAGGAACTTATGATGTATTAGTAGGAGTAAACTTACTCCGAGAAGGTCTCGATTTGCCAGAAGTATCATTAGTTGCGATATTAGACGCTGATAAAGAAGGATTTTTACGCAGCGAAAGGTCATTATTACAAACCGCTGGTAGAACTGCAAGAAATTCTGAAGGATTAGTAATATTATATGGTGATAAAATTACTAAATCTATGCAATTCCTAATTGATACTACTAACAGAAGACGTAAAATTCAGATAGATTATAATACAGAACACAATATAAATCCAATCACTGTTTATAAATCACTCGAAGAAATACTAAATTCAACATCCGTTGCTGATTTTCAATCTGCAAAAATTAAAAGATATGAAGACGCTGAAGAAAAAAGAATACTAAAAGCAGCAGAACCATTAGCAAAATACTTAACTGGAACTCAGCGCGAAGGATTAATAGAGCAATTATTTGTAGAAATGAAAAATGCTGCTAAAGATCTAGACTTCGAACGAGCAGCCGAACTAAGAGATGAGATACAAAGATTACAATCTGCCGAGAAAATTGGGAAAAAATAAAAAAGGTTGATAAAATATCAACCTCTTTTTTTCTAGATACAAATATCTATTCTATTATATTAATTATTCCTTGACACACCCCCCAACCCCCTCTTATTAGCTAATCATGTAGTATAAATATCAGAGAGCTGGCTTTTAGCTAAGAGCCAGCCTTGTTTTAAGAAGAATAATTTTGTAATTCCTTGCCACATAGATTTCAAACCTGGATATGGATAACGCTTACTTCCACCAATAAAAC
>CAIWET010000483.1 GCA_903911805.1 uncultured Ignavibacteria bacterium
TATATTAATTAAATTGCATAAATATTATTAATTATTTTAGATAATTATGAATAAAAAGTCAAAAATATTAAAACTTAGTCTTTTGATATTATTATTATCAAGTATGTGCATATTTAGCCAAATTCGAAATTTCAATGATATCCCTAAGAATATATTGAAAGACTTAGATAAAATGGGAGTTGATGACTCACCATTTTTAAACAATTACGAAAGTGCCTTCCTTAATGTAATTTTCAAAGACAAGTTAAAGGGATTTGATTTTACAATGAAAAAAATAGGATTTATTCGAAATGGAGGAAAAGGTAAAGTACTTTATTTTGAAATGCAAAGGAAATATACAATTGATAAAAATTCTCCTTGTGATAATGGTACATTGTATATATTTAATACTACTCAAAAAACAGAAAGTGGAGGTTATGATGCAGCTATTGTTTATTGGAATAAAATTGTTATACCAATAGATAAAGTAATTAAGAAGTTAAAATAGAAACTTTAAAAAGCTTATCAATGTATAAATTGTACTGATTCTCTTAACTGTATTGATATTTTTTTAGATTTTAGAAAAGTACCATGATGAAGATTTTTGGATTGGTCAATATTTGTTCAAAAACCAAAAAGAATTAAAAAAATAGCAGTGAAATATGATTAACAAAATATTAATCACAGCAGTTAAATTGCAGGCAAGAAAAATTAATTATTAATCCTCCTTTTATGCACCATAATTAAATAGAATATTTAAAATATTCTATTTAAAATACCGTATTTAAAATTTTAGATTAATTTAAGGAAAAAATGAAATTATCAATTATAATAGAAGAAGATAAAAGTGGTTTTTTCGCATATTTTCCCGAATTAAAGGGTTGTCAAAGCCAAGGTGATACTTTCGAAGAAGCAAATAAAAACATTAAAGAAGCTATTGATTTATATCTTGAAACTTTAAATCCAGAAGAAATTTCAATAATTTCAAGTAAAAATATTTTTTCAAGCTCTTATGAGGTTGCATTTGTCTAAACTGCCGACATAAACTGCGAAAGAAGCAGAAAAGATATTGTTTGCATTAGGTTTTTTATTGATTCGTTCTAAAGGTAGCCATCGTATTTATTCAAGAAACAGCGATAGGATAGTAATTCCATTCCATTCAGGAAAAAATCTTCATCCAAAAATTGTTAAATCTGTTTTAGATTTACTTGAAGATTAATTAAATTTTCTTTCCCTATCCTACCAAATACTTCATAAAATTCATTTTATTTATAATATTAAATTTACTATTAGGATATGTATTTAAAAATTCCTTAGGTGATTTTACCTTAGCTTTTTCGTTCCATTTTATTTCAAATAAATCAAGATTACCAGCAGATTCTTCAATATAATCTATTTCACTTTGTTGGAAAGTTCTCCAAAAATAAATGTTTTTATTTTGCCTTGTATTATTCAAATATTTCATTCTTTCGGAAATAAAATAATTCTCCCAAAGAGCTCCGGTATCTGTTCTTAGTTCCAATGAATTAAAATTATTAATAACAGAATTTCTTATTCCATTATCCCAAAAATAGATTTTTCTACTTTTCTTGATTTCATTTCTTAAATTTCTACTAAATGATCTCAAGCTAAAAATCACATAAGATTTTTCAAGCAAATCGATGTAATTTGAAATAGTATTTTTGTCTGCTCCTAATGTTCTAGAAAGCTCATTCAGAGATACTTCCGAGCCAATTTGCAGAGCCAATGCAAGGGTTAATTTTTGTATTAATTCTGGTTTTTTTATTATTCCCAAACTAAGAATATCTTTATAAAGATAAGAGGAAATCAATGAAATTAATCTTTCTTGTTCATCTCCAGGATTATTCACTATTTCGGGATAATACCCATAAATCATTCTTGATTCTAATAATCTTGTTTCTTCTAATTGAGATGTATGTTTAGCTAATTCATCAAATGAAAATGGAAAAATTTTAAATTCGAATTTTCTTCCAGTCAATGGTTCATTGAAATTATTAGTTAATTCCATAGCAGATGAGCCAGTTAAAATCAACTGCACATCGGGAATTTGATCAATTATAAGCTTAGATGTTAATCCAATATTTTCAATTCTTTGTGCTTCATCAATTGCAATTATTTTATTAGATCCAATTACTCTTTTTAATTCAGTTGAAGTTGGATTTGAAAGTATCATTCTAACATCTGGTTCGTCAGCATTAAAATAAATACTTTTACCGTCAAAATCTGTTAGGATTTTTTTGACAAGAGTAGTTTTTCCGACTTGTCTTGCACCAATTAGAATAATTGCTTTATTTGTAAAAAGTCTTCTTTTAATTTCATCTAAATTTGCACGATTTATCATAACATTACTCCAATTCACCAAATTTCTATAAATTCGGTGAGTACATTCACCAAATTTAATAATATTTGGCGATTTTGTCCACGAAATATTATATTATGTTTAAATTTTTTCGATTTAATAACCAAGCGATGATAAAAAATAATGCTGATACAGGATAAATAAATAAGATATATCCTGTCCAATATGTTGCTCCTTGAGTCGCGATATATTGAACATAATTAAATCCGCTATATGCCAATATTATAATTATTCCAAAAACTAACTCCCATTTGAAAATGAAAATTGAAGAAAGCACCATTACAAACCAGCAGAGCATCTGGTAAAGCTCATTTTTGGGCAAAGCTAAGAGATTGGGGAATCCTTCGATAATTCCAAAATACATAAATATTATTACATTTATTGCTGCAAAGATTCTTCCCATCCATAAAAACAGATTTCTAAAGTTATTTATCATATATTTTGGTTTAAAACCACTTTTTAATTTTAAAAATAATTAACATTACAATGCCTATTAATGCCATTGTAGTCATCACAAAAGGATATGCCATTCTCATTTCTAATTCAGGCATATATTTAAAGTTCATTCCATAAATTGAAGAAATAAAAGTTAAAGGGATAAAAATTGTGGAAATAATTGTTAACACTTTCATAATTCCATTCATTCTATTACTATTGCTCGATAGATGGATATCATATACTTCTGAGATTAATTCTCGCTGAGTTTCAATTGTATCCATAATTTGAACACAGTGATCATATAAATCTTTAAAGTAAATATAATTATCTTTTTTAATCAAATCGCTATCAAAATTTATTACTTTTTTTACAGCTTCCCTTAATGGCCAAATTGATTTCCTCATTGTCATCAATAGGCGTTTAGTGGAAAATATTGAATTTAAATTTGTATTTTTGTAAGTAACATAAATTCTATCTTCAAGCTCTTCAATCTTGTCACCAAGTTGTTCCATAATTGAATAATAAGAATTGGTAATCACATCAAATATTGAGTAAAATAAATAATCTGGTGTAAAAGGATTATTGTTTTTAATACTGATTTTCAATCTTTCGAAAAGTGGAAAGTAAAAATTTTCGGGCTGTTCGAGAAACAAAATCATATAATTTTTGCCTAATATCATACTAATCTGATCAATATCCATTAATGCATTAACTGGATGGTAATTTATTAGTCTGAGTTCAGTAAAAATATAATCATCAAATATTTCAATTTTTGGTTTATGTTCAGTATTGGCAATGTCCTCCAATACAATTGGATGGATATTAAATTTTTGCCCTAATTCATATAATGATTTAACATTATGCAATCCACTATAAATGATAAAATGAAAATGATTCTTTGAAATCTTCATTTCTGAAATCTCATTTATTTCTTTAATTTCAATAAAGTTATTACTGTATGAAATCAATTTAATCGATGTGGAATTTGTTTTTCTTGTGCCAATAAATTTCAAGGATTCATAAGAATCAGTAAAAACATATTTTTCTTCTGGAATAGTGTCTGTTTTTTTCATTTTTCTTTTCATCTCCTAAAAATTTTTTTGATTAATATCGTTATTACAAAAAAAACTAATTTTTGGAATAAAGAATTATTGAAAATATGAAAAAAAATTTACCTGCTAAAATAATTTTATTAATAATTGTAATATTTTTAA
>CAIWET010000484.1 GCA_903911805.1 uncultured Ignavibacteria bacterium
GGATAATATCAAAAGCATTAAGATTAGTAATAATTTTTTCATAATTCAACTTTCAAAAAAATAAGATAAATTAAACATTTCAAAATAATATTTATAATGAAATTTAAAAACATTTAACAAAATTATATATTTTTTTGTTACAAATCTAAAAATAATTTCAAATTTAATCTTAATTGAGAAAAAACTAAATCATTACAAACACCAATTTTCTTGATAAATCTTCTTTTGTCAAAAGTGTTTAATTGCTTTGTTTTAATAATTGAATCTTGTAAAAGATTATTCATTTTATCTTTTGGCAAAATTAAATCTAATTCAAAAATTTTGTTGATTTGAGATGAAATTGGGACTACTGCAATAAGTTCGAAACTATTAATGAATACAGAATTTTCAACTATTAATGCAGGTCTGATTTTAGAAAATTCGTGACCAAACGAAGGATCAAAATTTACTAACCAAATATCTTTATTAGAATAATTAATCATTGTCAATATTCAAATAATAGCTTACTTCGCTTTCAGAAAGAAAGTCATTTGCATTGTCATTTAATGCAGATTCTTCAATATAGCTTATTGAATCAGTTGGTTCAGGAAATTCAATTATTACTTTATATTTTGCATTTTTAAAAATAAACTCCTGTGGAACAATTAGTTGTCCAAAGTCATTTAATTGAGTATTAAAGCTAACCATATTATCTCTCCTTTCATATTTTTTATGACGAAACTAAAAATAAATTAGCTTAAAATTAGACTCTATCAATTTAGAATTATGAACTCAAACGAATTATTAGAATTACTCAAAAAGCGAAGAAGTTATCGCAAATTTTCAGGTGATGAAATCTCCGAAGAAGACATTATCAATTGCATAAATATTGCTGGTTTAGCACCATCAGGAGCAAATATGCAACCATGGACTTATGTTATAGTAAAAGATAAAGAATTACGAAAAAGAATTAGAGAAGAAGCTGAATTGATAGAAAAGGATTTTTATTTAAATCATATTCCTGATGAATGGCGAGATAAATTAGCTCCATTGAAAACTGATTTTTCTAAACCATTTTTAGAAAAAGCTCCATATTTAATTGTCGTATTAGCTCAAAATTATGGAATAGGTGAAAATGGTGAAAAAATCAAACATTATTATGTAAAAGAATCTTTAAATATCTCAATAGGATTTCTTATTTATTCTTTGCACCTTTGCGGTTTAGCTTCATTGACATATACACCTACTAGGACAGAATTTTTAAGTAAATTATTAGATCGACCTGAAAATGAAAAACCTGTTTTTATGATTCCAGTTGGTTATCCATCAAATGATTATGAATTACCAAAAATTAGCAAAAAAGATGAAAATGATTTTATAAAGATTATTTGATTTTAATGATTGGGATTTCTAAATCTTTACAAATGTTTTTTGCAGTAAAAGTATTAATCTCATTATGTCGAGGAATTGTTGAAGATTTTTTACTAATGGGGTTGTGATAAACAGTATGATTTGCACCCTCTCTTTCAAAGATACAACTGTGCATAAGAAGAAATTATAAATCCTTTCTTTTCATATACTAATAGCAATTTCTTCTTCAAAATAATTATCAGCATATTCCAAATAATGACTAGTGTTTGACTCAATAATCATTTGAATGGCTTCTTTCAAATTTTCTTTCAATTCTTCAAGTGTTTTTCCTTGAGAATTTACACCTGATAATTCTTTTATGGTACCAGCATACCATCAGATTGTACTATTAAAGCTGTGAAATTTCTAAACATATTACCTCCACAAATAATAACACTTAATTATGAATTTTATTTTTCAAAAAATCTATTTATTATTTCTAATATTTCTCCAAATCTATTCAATGGCAATTGACTTGCAGAATCACTAAATGCCATTGGTGGATTGGGATGTGTTTCAATAAATAATCCATTTACTCCAACAGCGAGTGCTGCTTTGGCTAATGGTAAAATAAACTCTGGCTGACCTCCTGAGATTTCTCCAAATGAAGGACGCTGAACTGAATGAGTTGCATCATAAATTACTGGATATCCAAAATTCTTCATTATTATTAATGAACGGAAATCTACTACTAAATCGTGATAACCAAAAAATGTTCCACGTTCGGTTAACCAAACATTATCATTGCCAGTGGATATTGCTTTTTTTGCAGCTTTTTCCATTTCGTTAGGGGAGAGGAACTGACCTTTTTTGATATTTACAATCTTTCCAGTTTCTGCTGCTTTTACGATTAATTCTGTTTGACGAGAAAGGAATGCCGGAATTTGAATAATATCAGCAACATCTTTTATTAAATCTATTTCTTCATTTGTATGAACATCTGTACAAATTTTTACTTTGTATTTCTCTTTGATTTTTGCTAAATAAGAAATAGCAAGTTCATCGCCCAATCCAGTGAAAGTGCCTGCAGATGTGCGGTTTGCTTTTTTATATGATGATTTGAAATAAAAATCAATAAAATCATATTTTGAAACAAGAGGAAGTAGCGTTTCTACTACTTCCTCTAATAATTCATAAGATTCAATTACGCAGGGACCTGCGATTAATTTAAACATATTCATTTTTAATTTTTTCTACTAATTCATTAATTGGAACATATACTCTTTCGCCACTTCTTCTGTATTTCAATTCTACTTGATTATTTGCTAAATTCTTAGAACCAACAATTAATTGCATTGGGAATCCTAATAAATCCGCATCATTGAATTTAACGCCAGCTGTCTCATTTCTATCGTCAATCATTACTTTAAATCCTGCTGCTGTTAATTCATCATAGAGTTTAAATGCGGCTGATTCAACTTCTGGTGTTCTGTGCATATTTAATGGTAAAATATGAATATCATAAGGAGTTAATTCTTTATTCCAAATTATTCCTTTTTCATCGAAGTTTTGCTCTAAATAACAAGCCATAACACGCTCAACACCAATACCGTAACTTCCCATTATGATTACCTTTTCTTGTCCGTCTTCGTCCAAGAATTTTGCATCTAACGCTTCGGAATATTTTGTTCCTAATTTGAAAATATGGCCTAATTCAATAGCTTTTACAACTTTTAGTTCTTTGCCACAATTTGGACAAGGTTCGCCAGAAACAACTGTTCTCAAATCATAATATTCTTCGATTTTACAATCTATATCAATATCAATATTTTTGAAATGGAAGCCATCTTTATTTGCTCCGGAAACTAAACCATTAGCGCCTTTCAGCAAATTATCAGCAATTATTCTAATATTTGTTTTGAGATTAACAGGTCCAATAGATCCTGCATTTGCTCCAGTAAAGTCAGCTAATTCGTGACCTTCTGCAGCACGGAAATTATTAGTTTTGAGAATTCCTTCTAACTTAGTTTCATTCAATTCATCATTGCCACGCATCAAAATCAATATTGGTTTTGAATCATACATATAAACAACTGATTTTGCACAATGATTTGAATCTAAATTGAAATCTCTAACCAAATCATCAATTGTTTTTGAATTTGGAGTTGCAAATTCTTCAATTGTTGGGCAATTATCGATTTTTCCAACTGGAGTAATGCCTGATGAAGCAACTTCCACATTTGCAGAATAACCACAATCGTAACAAACAGCGCAAGTATCTTCGCCGGAATTTGATTCAACCATAAATTCCTGAGATTTTGAGCCACCCATTGCTCCTGATGATGCACCAACAACAAAGAATTTCAAACCAACTCTATTGAAAGTTTTGCAATAAGCATCATAATGTTTTTGATAGCTAATATCAAGACCTTCCCAAGTTGTATCCATTGAATAAGCATCTTTCATAGTAAATTGTCTGCCTCTTAAAACACCTGATTTTGGGCGAGGTTCATTACGGAATTTAGTTTGAATTTGATACCAAATTTGTGGTAAATCTTTATAAGATTGAATATGTTTACTAGCGTGAAATGTGATAATTTCTTCGTGAGTTGGGGCTAAAACTAATCCTGGACGATTTTTAATATGAAACATTACGTCACCCATAGCTTCAACTCTGCCTGTTTGTTCCCAGATTTCAATCGGATTTAATGCTGGTAACAAAAATTCCTGACCACCAATTGCATCCATTTCTTCGCGAAGAAGTTCAGTGATTTTTTTTATAACTTTATAGCCAAGTGGTAAAAATGAAAATACACCAGATGCCAAACCACGAACTAGTCCAGATCTAAGCATTAATTGATGTGAAGGAATTTGAGCTTCAGAAGGCACTTCTTTAAGTGTTGGTATAAATATTTGAGTTTGTTTCATTATCATCCTAAATTTTAATTAAAAATAATCTTACAAAATTATGAAATTTTTGTTATTTGGATGTTATAAAAAGTTTAATTTAGAACAGCTTAATATATTAATAATATGGAAAATGACAAGAATTTCCATTTTTTTTGTCATGCCGCACTTGATGCGGCATCTTCGTTTATAAAACGGGATTACTTCAGACCTCTCCCTAAATCCATCTCCAAAGGAGAGGGGCTTGAAGAAAAGAATCTTTTCTTCCCCCTCTATCAAGAGGGGGTTAGGGGGTGTGTTTTTTAAGAAATTAAGATGACCACCCCGTCAAAACGTGCATGAATGCACGTTTTGCCACCCCTCCATATAAAAGGATTGGAAAATCGATAGTGGAATTAATATTAGTAGAGACAGGTGTTAGACCTGTCTTTTTTATAGTTTTTTCGTATGTCATGCCGCACTTGATGCGGCATCTTCGTTAATAAAACGGGATTACGACAGACCCCACCCTAAGTCCCTCACCAATGGAGAGGGACTTAAAGAAAAAGAATCTTTTTATTTAATACTTAAAATTTGGATAATGTTTGAAACTTTATTAATTTGCAAAATCGATTTACTCTTGTTACTAATTAGTTGTTGAAAAGTAAGTTATAATCAACAAATAGGAGTTTAAAAATGAAAAAATTAATGTTTATCGTGGTGCTATTAGTAGCACTAATTTCTCAAAGTTTTGCAGGTTTTGACCTGCTCTGGTATAAAAATATACCGAATACTACTTATATTTATACGGTTGCATTTTCAAATGATTCAAAAAGAATTGTTTGTGAGACAGAAGAAGCACCATACATATTTATTTATGATGCTCTAAATGGAAATCTACTTAATGACAAAATTAATTTACCATTAAGAAAACCTTTTTTCAGCCCAGACGATAAAAAAATCATAGGAATTATGAATAATAAATTCTATAGCTATGATATTGCAACCGGAACTTTAGAAAATAGGTTTGATTCTATTCCAGGAACAATAGATATTCTTAATTTTCATTACGACAAAAAGAGAATTTTTGTCGGAAATGAAACAGGATTTCATACTATTGACTTTGAAACAGGAAAAATTATTCAATCAAAAGTTACTGAAGATAAAGAAGGAGTTTATTGCACATATTTTTTAAATAAGACAAATCAAATTATAAGTTTAAAAAGTAAGGATTATTTTAAAGGATTAGATACAAAAGGAAATCCAATTTTTGAATATACAAGAAGAATAAATCTATATGATTATAATACATTGGATAGTGTAGCTAATTTCTATAACAAAATTGAAAAACTAGATAACGGTCAAGATTTTTTAGACTTTTATAGATTATCTCATAATCAAGATAAAATAGCTTTAATATTTGGAAACACAGACAAGATTGAAATTTATGAATTTCCATCAATGATTAAAAAATCTACTATTAATATTCCAACAGAATATATTGAAGATTTAAAATTCACCAGTGATGATAAATACCTAATTATTGCTCAAAGAAGTTCTGGTGATAATCTATCTCAATGGGAAGTTGAAACTGGGAAATTGATTAATGAAAGAAATGGTGGTTTTAATACATTAGATTTAACTAATAATGATAGATATATAGGATCTGCAGGTGCAAATATGCTCGGAGTTTTTATTATTCCTACAACAGATATCATCAATCCAAAAGATAATCAAGAAATATTATATCCTAATCCAAGTAATGGATTAGTAAATATAAAAGTACCAATTCTTGCAGAACTAAAAATTTCTGTAAATAACGAAATAGGAGATATTGTTTTAATACCAAAATTTATTCAAACAGATACAAATACTATTTCTATAGATTTAAACAGATTAGCAAATGGAATTTATTTCCTTAATCTTGCAGCAAATAGTTTCAATCAAACTTATAAAGTTATAATTAACAAATAGGAGTTTGAAATGAAAAATA
>CAIWET010000485.1 GCA_903911805.1 uncultured Ignavibacteria bacterium
TAGTTTTTTTAATTTTTTTAAATATATAGTATATATATAGCCTTAACATTCTCTTTATTTTTCATTAATTAATATTTGAGTGCTCGTTATTTTTTTCTTGTCTATATTACCAATATCGTCTTTTTCATTTATTTTTCATATAGTTACGATCTCTAGCTAATTATGATTTTTACAAATTTCAAAATCTGAACCATTAATCCGATACTTATTTTATACAATTTGCAATATAAATTCTTTTTGAAATATTTTTTTTACGTAAATTTGTAAATTAATATTTAAATAAACTTAGAAAGTTTTTTATGTTTTTAAATAGTCTTTTGAATCATTCAGCTTTTTTGTATAAAATTGCAAGAAAATCTTCTCAGCCTGCTGACCAAATTCTCTCTGAATATTTCAGAAAAAAGAAGAATATTGGTAGCAAAGAAAGGAAGTTTATCTCTGAATTAATCTTTTCATTACTGAGAAATGAACTAATCGCAAAACACTTACTCAATATAGCTCCCAAAGACTCATTATTTAATGATATAAACAATATTATTTATAATGACGTTAATATCACATATGAAACTGAACTCTTTTTGATTTATTTATTATTAAATTTGACTAACAGTAATTTTCAGTACATTGATATTTTGCAATTACTTTCTAAAGTATCTTCTATTTATAACTCTAAAGATAGTATTTTAAAAGACTTAATCGCTAATTACAAATTAAACGAAGATTTCATTACTGAGAATAATTATATTTCTGAATTTAGTTTCAATCAAAATAATGACGAAATTGATTTAAGCGTGATAGAGACTACTTTTTCACTACCTTCTTTTATTTTAGAAAAATTAGCTATTTCCTTGGATTGCAATCTACTAGTTAGTTTGGCTAATTCGTTAAATTTTTCAGCACTGCCTTGCATAAGAATTAATAATTTAGCTTTTAAGAATTCTATACTAGAGGAACTATCTATTAATTCAATACCTTACGAATTATCTGCTCTTACTCCTGAAGGAATAATACTAAAAAAGAGAATAAATCTCAATGAATTCAATTTTTTCAAAAAAGGACTTGCTGAAGTACAAGATATTGGTAGTCAATTGATACCTTATTCGCTCAATCCAGAAAATAATTCAAGAATTCTTGATGCTTGCGCAGGAGCCGGAGGCAAATCTCTGCAATTAGCAGCAATGACTGAAGACACGAGTGAAATCATAGCTAATGATTCCGATTTTTCAAGAATGAAAGAACTTTATTCAAGAGCAAACAGAGCCGGTTTCAATTCAATTAAGATAAAAAATCTAACTAAAGTAACCAATTTTAGTGACTATTATGAGTATTTTGATTACATCTTAATTGATGCTCCTTGCTCAGGATTAGGAACTGCACGAAGAAGTCCATTATTGAAATATAAGTTAACTCAAAAATCTCTTGACAAACTCAATAATTCTCAATTAGAAATTATCAATTATTATTCAAAAGCTCTTAAACCTGGTGGTGTGCTTGTATATGCAACTTGTTCATTTTTACCAGATGAGAATAGAATGATTGTAGATAAGTTTTTATCACAAAATTCTGACTTCGAAGCTGAGCCTTTAAAACCTATTTTTGAAAGCAATGGAATATTTATTAAAGAGCTAAATGACAGTGATTTTGATTTAACTCTTTATCCTCATTTACATAAATCTGATGGCTTTTATATGGCAAGATTAAAAAAATTATAAAATTTTGCTTTATCATTAATTTAATTTATAGTAATTTTGCTTTGATTATTTATAGTATTTTTATAGACTATCGGAGCAAATTATGAGCAAAGAAAAAAAGAGCCTCTATAAAATCGCTTGGTTACCAGGTGATGGCGTAGGTATCGAAGTTTTAGAAGCTACCAAAATTGTATTAGACAAAGTAAATTTTAATGCAGAATACATCCACGGCGATATTGGATGGGAATTCTGGTGTAAAGAAGGCGATGCCTTCCCTGAGAGAACAGTTGAATTATTGAAAAACGTTGATGCATCTATGTTTGGAGCTATTACTTCCAAACCAATGAAAGATGCAGAAAAAGAATTAATTCCTGAATTACAAGGCAAAAATATGGTTTATCGCTCACCAATCGTGAGGATGCGCCAAATGTTTGACTTGTATACTTGTTTGCGTCCTTGCAAAGCATATCCTGGAAACCCTTTGAATTTTAAGGATAATATTGATATTGTTGTATTCAGAGAAAACACTGAAGATATGTATTGCGGAGTTGAATTTAGCCCTGTACCTGAGCAATTGATTGATACTCTAACAAATATATCCAAACCATTCTCTGCATTTACTCATTTAAAAGGTGACGAGTATGCAATTTCCTGCAAAATCAATACTCGCAAGGGTTCTGAAAGAATCATCAGAGCTGCTTTTGAATATGCTCAGAAGTTTGGACGTAAAAAAGTTACAATCGTACACAAAGCAAATGTAGTTAGAGCTACTGACGGATTGTTCTTTGAAATTGCAAAAGAAGTTGCAAAAGAATATCCAGAAATATATATGGATGATGCAAATATTGATGCAATGACAATGTGGCTTTTGAAAAATCCATACAACTATGAAGTTTTGGTTGCACCAAATCTTTATGGAGATATTATTTCCGATTTGGCAGCACAAATGGTTGGTGGACTTGGTTTTGGCTGTTCAGGTAATATTGGTAATGACTTAGCGGTATTTGAACCTTCTCACGGCTCAGCACCAAAATATACAGGATTATATAAAGTTAATCCGATTGCAACGGTATTAGCTGCAAAAATGATGCTTGATTGGCTTGGCGAAACAGAAAAAGCTGACCTAATTGAAGCAGCAACAGCAAAAGTAATTGCTGAAGGCAAAGTTAGAACCTATGACATGGGAGGTAGCAATACTACTATTGAAATGGGTCAGGCAATAGCCGACGCAATATAAAGAAATTTTGTAGAGACGCACTTATGTGCGTCTTTTTTTATGCCGTATCCTCAAGCAAAGCGAAGAATCCCGTTAAACATTTTCGCGGTGTCATTCCGAATGCAATGAGGAATCCATCTTTCTCTTTTCCCCATCTATCAAGATTGGGCAGGGACTTGAAGATAAAAAAAAAGAGACAAAAATCTATTTGCCTCTTTTTTTTTATAAAATTGAAATTCAAAAATAAAATTTATTTTGAACTATTCTCGTGTTTTGGAGCCATTCTTCCGCCATTATCTACTGGCTTTATTGTTTCGCAAGAGATTAGCATATCTTCAACAATTTTGATGATTTTATCAGAATTTAGTTTTTTGTCATCATAATTGACAGTTAAAATTTTAGATTCAAGACTTAAATCAACATCATCAACACCCTCAATTTTTTTGATTGATGTTTCAATTCTACTTTTATCCATATAAGATTGAGCAGATGTTTTAAACTTTTCTACCTTTAATATATTGTCTGCTGATTTCGCAAAACCAGTCATCATTAAAAATGAAGAAAATAGGCAGAGAATAAATATATTCAGCTTTTTCATAGAGTTACCTTTATTATTATAATGAACGTTACAAGTATAAATACGGCAATTGTTATTCAATGTTACAAAAATATATTTAACTACTTAAAATTAATCTGTTACAATTGCACCCTTTATGTGTAATTGTTATTATAATTATTAAAAAATTAACTTATTGGGTTCTTTCAATGAAAAGATATATTACAAAATTTGCTTTAGCTTCTGTTTTCTTCTTATTTCTATTCTCAGCTTTAAATAGCGAAGCACAGGCGCAATCACCAGCAAAGGTAAAGTATTTCTCTATTTATTCTCCAGCTAATACTCAGGCTGGCAATTTCAGCTTAATTTGGATCCCAGATTACTCAAGTAATTCTGTTCAAGTTAAAGGATTTTATCTATATCAAAGAAAAATTGTTCAAAACATATATCAAGATATTAAGTTAGCTAAATTTGTTTTGTCCAATGATTTGAGAGATTCCATTCCTACAATTGCGGGCTATGTACTTTTAAGCGACAACAATGGCTCAACTTGGAGAAGTTCTGGAAATTTTAACTCATATACTTCAAGTACGATTGATACGCTTTTAGCTTCAATTTATCTTCAAAATTTAGCAAGTCAAACAACAGTTAATTTCTTTATGACTTCTTATGGCGATAGTACTGAAAGCCAAATTTCCAACCTTGTTACAGTTAATCAAAATCATAATTCCGATACAGCTAGAGTAACATTTACATCTAATCCTCCAACATCAACAAAGAAAAATGAACTTTTTACATATGATGCTGATGCGACCACCAATGTTAATGCGAATATTATATATTCTCTGTATAATGCGCCTTCGGGAGTTACTATTAATTCATCCACTGGATTAGTGCAATGGACTCCAACAGTAAGTGGTAATTTTAGTTTTTATATTAAAGGTTCAATTATTTATAATGGTAACACTTACTATTCACTTCAAACATTAAACCTTTTAGTTACAAATTGTGCAAATTCAGCAACAATCAGTGGTAGAGTAATTGATGATACTGGAAATCCTATTAGTGATGGTTATACAACTGTTTATATTTATAGCATAACTGACAGTTCAAATAATCAAGCTGCAAGATATACTGCTAAAGTTGATAGCGGTTATTTTAGTGCAAATGTTGATGAAGGTGGTTACAAGATTTATTTTCCAGGAACAAACTACCACGTAGCTTGCTGGTATGAAAATGTTTCTACACAGGATAGTGCTACTATTGTATATGTAAATTGTGGTGAGAACAAAACACTTAATACAACAACAATGCATAATTATCACGTACCGCATTATTACAATGTAAGTGGAACAGTTATGGATTCTAACAATCATCCGATTCCTTATGCAATTGTTAGATTTATGACCCAAAGCTCTAATGCTCAAAATTATTATATGACAGCCTATACAAATAATTTGGGAGTATATACCATTAAACTCAATGCTGATTATACCTATATTGCTTATGCTACAGCTATTAAAGATACAACCAATAATAATGTTGCAAATTATTATGTAACTCAATATTATAATATGACTGAAGATGTTGCTCAAGCATCAGTAATAACTTTAACTGGCGATAAATCTGGAATAAATTTTATTTTATCAGGTCCATTGACTTATTCTAATTCCATTAGCGGAAAAGTTGTTGATCAAGATAATGTGGGACTGAATTCTTGCTATGTAGTTGCATATTTAATTAATGGTGCAAATGGACATTATTATCATACTTATCATCACGTATCAACTACAACCAATTATAATGGAGAATATACTCTTTCAAATTTATATCCTGGAACTTATGTCATATTTGTAGTAACAAGTAATAATTCAAATACTGCAGGATATTATAAATCAGGTGATTTCGTTGTTTCAAACTGGCAAAATGCAACCACATTTGACGTTTCGTCAACTTCAATAATATCAAATATAACAATTAAATCATATAAAAAGCAGATTGTTAAAGGAAATGCAGGAGTTACTGGTATAGTAACCGAAAGCAATGGAGCATTGAAACTTAATGATAATCCACAAGGTGCAAAAGCAATTGCTGGAGCGATTATCTCTGTTCTTAACTCTGCAAATAAAGTTGTTGAATACGGATTTACAGATAAAGATGGCAAATATTCAATTGGTGGATTTGCAAATGGCTCATATAAAATCGTTTGCGATAGAGTTGGCTACATATTTGCAAATTCAAATGTAAATTTAACTGGAGTAAAAGATAATTCATTTGTTTTAGTCCCAATGGACTTTAGTGATGTTACTGAAAATATTGATATTAAAGGTATTTATCCAAACCCATCATCAAATTATTTAATAATTAATATTGAAAATAGCAATTATAAATACAAAATATTAAATATTAATGGCGATGAACTTCTAAATGGAAAATTAATTTCAGGAAGCAACAAAATCAATATTGAGTTATTAAATGTTGGAAGCTATATCGTTGTGCTTGAAAATAATAATAAGTTTTATTCCAAAGTAATAATTAAGCAATAAAGAGAATTAGAAATTAATTCTTCTTCTCCCGAGTTGTCATTCCAGCGAAAGCAGGAATCTACCATTAAATTCACGTCTTCGTCCGACCTCTCCCTAAATCCCTCTCCTAGGGAGAGGGACTTGAAGAGAGGGGGATTTCTTTGTCCCCCGCTGGCGGAGGTTGGGGGGTGGACTTCGTATTTATTTAGAAATAAACCAGGCCTTAGACCTGTCTTTTTTTATTAAATACCGTCAATCTCAAGCAAAGCGAAGAATCCAGTTAAATAATTTCGTGATGACATGCCGCACTTGATGCGGCATCTACGTTTGAAATAAACGACCACCACACGACCCACCCTAAATCCCTCCCCTTGAAGGGAGGGACTTGAAGAGAAAGAATTATTTACTTTTTTACTTAATATTTGGTAAAAGAAAATTACTTAATTAATTTGCATAATAGCTTTATACTTGTAGCAGAATTGTTGGAAATATGATTATTGGTAATTCAAATATTGGCAGAAAAATGAAAAAATTAATGTTTATCGTGGTGCTATTAATAGCAAGTGCAAGTCTCTATTCTCAAGGATTGGATACAGTCTGGACTTATAATTTAATGCCAAATCAATTAACAAATGCTGTATTCTCACCTGATGAGCAGTATGTCTTTGCAACTCATTATTATATAGATCCCAATAATAATAAGAAGTTTGTCTATCTTTCAAAGTTTGACAAAAATAATGGCAATTTGATGTGGACAACTGATACTATTATTGGATTAAAACAGTTTTCAGAAGATGGTAAATCCTTTTATACTTATGATATGGAAAGGTTTTCTTATCCTGAGTTCCTAAAATTAAATCCACCAATAATTCCTAAAGGTATTAAATTTAATTTATCAATGTATGAATTGGATGAGAATACTCAGTTGATGTATACAATCAATAATAATGGTGTTGCAAAATTGCCTATGAGTAAATCTGATTATGATTCTACTATCGCAATATTTGACTTGAAAAATATTGAATATAGTAAATATATACCTTTAAATGATTCTAATAAATTTGTTCAATATATTCATACTAATAAAAATTCAAATAATTTTGTTCTAATATCATTTAATTCCTATGAATTTAAAAAAGAATATTACAATAATTTTTTTGTAGATTTATGGGATAAAAAGACAAATAAATTTGTAAGAAACATTTATAGTATGTTAAATACTCAATTTTCTGATATGCCAATTGTTAAATACTCGCCAGATGGCAAACTACTGGGAATACTTACAGATTCTCTAAGACTTTATGAAACTGGAAATTATAATTGGGGTTATACTTTTCCTATTCTGTGGCCAAGATATTTTAATTTTTCCATGAATTCAAAAAATGTATATATATCAACTTTAGGAAACTTTATTCAATTATATAATATTGATTCAAAGAACATAATTTATTCAAATAATTTTATCTATACTAAGAGATTTATTAATGAAGGAGCCAACAATGAATTTTTAACATCATGGCTTGCAGATAAATTAACTTTAATTAGAATCAACCCTACGAGCATAGACGCAAATAGAGGAGATTCAAAATTGAAAAATATCGATAATATAATATTAGAAATATGTTGTTTTGATTTGGGGGGAGAATATGTTAATTATTCTATAACTGATTTATCTGGAAATATAATTGTTGATAATTTTAAAACTGGTATTAGGTCGGATAATTCTATAATTGTTGATATTAATAAATTATCGAATGGAGTATATTTGATTAATTTCAATTTAAATAACGAAAATTTAAATTATAAATTTATAGTAGTGAGATAGTTATGAAAATCAAAATAATTAAATCTTTCCGCATAAGAGAAAGTATTTCCTTATTTATAATATTTATATCAATAGGTAATTTAAATTGCCATATAAAATCTAGAACATCATTAGATTCATCAAGAGCAGCAGCGAATGGTTATTGGTATTATGACAATATGTTCCAATTCCAGACTAAAATACCAAAATTACTATCAGTCCCTCCATTAAGATCAGATATGGATTTTGAAACTCTATTTGGTTATAATGTTTTAGATAGTCTAATTAAAACGAAAACTTCCAATGAATTAATTACTATCACCTCGAGATGGCTTAAACAAAGAACAAAAAATGATACTATTATCAATGCTATAAAGTATTTATATAAATTGACAGATTTTAGCCCAATATTATTCAACCAGTATAATAATTCATTAAATAGAAGGATATATAAATCAAATGTTAGTTTGATTAAATCTAATTTATCTGAAATTATTGATGAAATATTCCAAACCAAAACATCTACAAATAGTGCGTTTAAAATGTTATATAATTCTGATTATATTTTAAAAGTAAAAGTAAATAATATTAATTCAATGCCATATAAAACTTATAGGACACTTGATACAATGCCTGGAATAAATATATACAATGTAAATGCTATGGTCCTTGATACATTAAAAGGGAAAGAATTTTCACCTTGTTCTTTGAATAATAGTGATTTCCTCATAAATAACAGTAATATCTGTTTTAACTATATAACTGGGCCATATTCTAATTCAGAAAGTGATTTAAATATTCATCCATCGTTACTAGACAATTTAGGTAATCTTGCATTACAACAGAATCAAGAACTTATAATTGTTATAGGATATTGTAATTATTATTTAGATTTTAATTTCGATTATTTTGATTTGTCGGTTATAAAAGTATTCCCAATTATTAACAATATAGTTTATGACATTAATAAAGAATGGAGCGATTCAAAAACTTTAAATTACGATGATTGGAAACTCATTTTCTTGGATAAAAGACTAAAGCTACTGAATGGAGGCTATTAAAATGTCAAGATTTTATCACATCCACCATCAATTTTCCCCTCCTTCTGTAAGAATGGGTGCATGAAGTCTTATTCAGGCGGGGTGGTTATCATCCTTTTAAAAATCATCCACCCTAAACCCCTCCCCTTGAAGTGAGGGACTTGAAGAGAAGCATTGACATTATTGTCTGTGAAAATTTATTCCCCAAAAATTTCAGTGAAGAAATTCTTCATTGCAAGCCAGGATCTTTTGTCGGCGATTTCATTATAAGCAGCACCTTTTGAATTGTCATTACCGGCTTTGGGATTGGAAAATGCGTGCACTGCATTGCTGTATTTCACTAATTGATAATCGATTTTCTGAGATTTCATTTCTTTTTCGAAATTTACAACTTCTTCATCTTTTACAAAAGGATCATCAGCACCGTGAAGAACTAAAACTTTACAATGAATGTTTTTTGCATCATTTATATCAGTATAAGCCAAGCCTCCGTGAAAACTTACAACTCCTTTAATATCGGCGCCACTTCTAGCTAATTCTAATACTCCAGTTCCTCCAAAACAAAATCCAATAGCTGCAATTTTATTCTTATCAACATCAACTCTGTTGTTATTAATCCATTCAAGTGCAGCATTAACTCTTGACCTATAGAGCTTAATATTACCTTTATATTTGCCAGCTTGCTCGCCAGCTTCTTTTCCATTTGATGGGCGAATTCCTTTGCCATAAATGTCAGCCACAAATGCAACATAACCAAGCTCGGCTATCATTTTTGCTCTATCTAGAGTAAATTCTCCAACACCCATCCAGTCGTGGATAAGTATTACTGCTGGTCTTGCTTTTTGAGCTAAATCAAATTGATTGTAATCCCAAACAACATAACCTTCAAGAGTTGCTGAACCATCATTATATTCAATCTTTTCTGTTTGAATTTCTGCTTGCATAATTGATGTTAAAATAAATAAAGTTAGTAAATAATATATTACATTTTTCATAAAATCTCCTATTAAAAAATTGTTTTGATATCTCACGTTAATAGTAAGAAATTATTTGTTTCGGCTAAATCCATTAATAACAACAAAAATCAAATCTACTACGCTGAAATGTGTAAGGAAATTATTAAAATACGAAATGTGAATTATTTAAAGTCGCTCATCAATTTTTTTGTATCTGATTCGAATTCTCGTATTTTCTTTTTGTCTGATTCTGGTATTTTCAATTCTTTATATTCTTCCAATTTATCAGGAAAGATTAAATAATAATTCTTTTTGCCTTCGGAACTATTTTTTAAAACATAAACTGGTTTGTATTCTGCATTAGAAATAGAAATTTTGCCTTCTTGATCTTTTTTGAGAGTAAAATCAGCAAAAATTCCACCATCTGAATATCTCCAGGTTTGATTGGAAATTAAATTACCCAAAGAATATGCTATTAAAATTTCTTTGGTTTTGCCTTCTGGAGTTTTGTAATTTATTTTTTCCATTTTTTGAATTACGTGTGGATGAGCTCCGATTATTACATCTGCTCCATTTTCATAACAAATTTTTGCCAAATCTATTTGTGAGCTATTCGGTACTCGTTGATATTCCGAACCCCAATGAAAGAAAACGATAATTGCATCAGGTTTTTCGGATTTTGCCTGTTTTAGAGTTTTAACAATCTCGTCTTTATTGATATAATTCACTAAATATGGAGGATTGACTGTGAAGCCATTTGTTGCGTAAGTGTAATTCAAAAAAGCAATTTTAATATTATTTTTTGTTACATAAATTATATTTCTATGTTTTTTATCATTGCTGTCCACAAATGTACCAGTTGTCAATAAGCCAGCAGTTAATAATTTTCTAACAGTTTTGGTTAGTCCAGGGGCTCTTCTATCCAAACAATGATTATTTGCGGTAAAAGCTATATCAAATCCAGCAAATTTTACAGCATTAGCAATTGTATCCGGCGAAGAAAACGCGGGAAATCCAGAAAATGGTTTATCCCCTAATACAGTTTCGAAATTGCAAAAAGCAATATCCGCAGACTCAATATAAGGTTTTACATATTTATAATTTTTATTGAAATCGAAGGTGCCATCCTTATTGGTAGCAGATTTGACTTGACCCATATGAGCCATCACGTCTCCAGCGGCAATAATTCTGACTGAGTTATCAGTTAAAAGAAAGGCAGAGCTTTCGTTTTCTCTGCCTAATGAATTATAACTTATTACAAATAAAAGTAATAATAAAAATCTAAACATATTAGTCATTCAATTCTTGTTTAATAAAACTTGTTTGGCCTGAGTTTTTTGCCTGAGCTGATTTAATTGAATTGTCAATGATTCTTCCGCCGCCTCTAAATCTTGGAGTATAATAACTCTCAGAAATATGAGTATAGATTACTCCTCTGCCTGAAGAAGAATGAGCAAATAAACCATTACCAATATAAAATCCAACGTGACCTAATCTTTTGGCATTTCTATTTCTACCTGTAAAGAAAATTAAATCACCAAATTGCAAATCATCAATATTCTTTATATATTCCACATTTCTAGCTCTTGATTGAGTTTCTGGACTTGATGGGAATTTAATGCCTAAGGCATTATTGACCATTACAGAAGTAAAATTGGAGCAATCTACTCCGTTTTTGGATCTTCCAGCGTGGCGATAAGGAGTTGTGAGCCATTCGTTTATATTTTCTAATAATTTTATTCTATTTTCATTGTCCAAAAAAGCAGTATTTTCTTTTAAATCCATACTGGCAATTTTTTCAACATCGAATTCATTTTTTTCAGCACTATATGCTGGGAAAAATTGCTCTAATTTATTTAAAGATTGCTCAAGAGTTTGCTTTTTAGAATGAGATTTTTTGTTTTTTGATTTTTTGCCTTTTTTTGTAAACTTCTTTGAAGTCTGTTTTTTACTTTTAGCATTAGCTGGTAATGATGTAATTGCTTCCGATAGGAAAAGCACTACGATTAGCGTTAAAACAAGAAATATTTTTTTCATAATTTATAATTTCAAAAATTTACAAATTCAATATATGCAATTTAGAGTTTTATTGTTAACCACACAATTAACCTTAGATTAATAAATATTCATTATTAAGTATAAAAGCGCCTTTTTTTAA
>CAIWET010000486.1 GCA_903911805.1 uncultured Ignavibacteria bacterium
CTGCATATTCATTTGCAGGTGAATTAAAAGGTACTGTTATAGGTGAGGATGGCGACAAGAAATATCCTTTGCCTAAAGCAACAATAAAATGGGTAAATTCTAACGTTGGATTATTGACTGATGAAAAGGGTAGATTCAAAATTAAAACGGTTGAAGGAGCTTCTAAGCTGTTAGTAAGCTATGCTGGTTTCAAAAAAGATACAATTGATGTGCCCAAAGATGCACAAATTATAGATATTACATTAGTTTCAGATGTTGTAATGCAAACTGTAAATGTAGTTGGCAAACAAGCATCTTCAGTGATTTCTGCGGTTGACCCATATAAATCAGAAACGATAACATTAAGGGGATTACGTAAAGCAGCTTGCTGTAATCTATCAGAGAGCTTCCAAACGAATCCATCAGTTGATGTCAATTATTCAGATGCTATAACTGGAGCTAAACAAATCCAATTGCTTGGTTTACAAGGTGTTTACAGCCAGCTCTTAATAGAGAAAATCCCAGCAATGACTGGCATTGCCTCAACTTTTGGCTTGAGTTATATACCAGGAACATTTATGGAATCAATTCAGATTTCCAAAGGAATGGCATCGGTTGCAACAGGTTATGAGTCAATGACTGGTCAGATTAATGTGGAATATAAAAAGCCGTTCAAAAGTGATGATTTATTTATTAATATTTATGGATCAGATGAAGGTAGATTTGAAGCAAACGGAACTTCCGCAATTCGAATTAATGATAAACTTACCACAATCTTTATGGTTCACGGTAGCTTATTAAATAATAAACTTGACCATAATGATGATGGCTTCCAAGATATGCCAATGACAAAGCAATTAAATTTTTATAATCGTTGGTGGTATCAAAATGATGGTGTTGAATTCCAAGTTGGTATTAAAGCATTAACTGAAGATAGAAAAAGTGGTCAATTGATGTATTTAGATAATGGGGATGCTACTAACTATTATGGAATGGATATTAAAAATAATAGATTTGAAGTGTTTGCTAAAAATGGTTATGTCTTTGATACAGAGCAATTTAGAAGCCTTGGCTTAATATTTTCTGCAACTCATCATAATGCAACTGCATTTTATGGAAAGAAGAATTATGATGGCGAGCAAAATTCAGTTTATGGAAATGCAATTTTCCAATCAGAATTTGATAATTATAATAAATATTTTGTTGGTTTATCAATTAAAAATGATATTATTTTTGAGACTTACAGAGATAGTTTAACAGGTGTTGGAATTTCTCAGGGAATTAAGGATACTTTATTGAAACGTAATGAGTTAGTGCCTGGAATATTTGCAGAATACACTTATTCAGGAATTGATAGTCTAACAATTATGGCTGGATTTAGAGCTGATTATCATAATATTTATGGAACTCTTTTAACTCCTAGATTGCATTTGAAATATAACTTCAATAGTTATACAAATATGCGCGCTTCAGTAGGTAGAGGTTATAGAACAGCAACAATTTTTGCAGAAAATATGCAGTTATTTGGAAGCTCTAGACAATTATTTATTGATGATGAATTGAAATTAGAGAAAGCTTGGAACTTTGGAGTAAATTTCTCAACTATCTTAAATGTATTTGGTTTACCAGTAACACTTAATACAGATTATTATCGTACAGATTTTGATAATCAGATAATTGTTGATATAGAGAAAGATTTATCTGAAGTACATTTTTATAATCTAAAAGGTCAATCTTATTCTGATGCTTTTCAGGTTGATATATCATTTGAACCGATTAAAAGATTAGAAGTCAGAGCAGCATATAGAATGAATAATGTTAAAACAACAATTAATGATAAATTCCTTGAAAAGGCTCTTATAAGCAAGAATAAGGCATTTTTGAATTTAGCTTACTCAACTAATCTTGATGAGTGGAATTTCGATTTTACAATTGATTATAACGGTGGTGGACGTGTTCCAAATACAGTTCAGTTACCAGCAGATCATCAATTAGCGGACCACTTCGATCCATTTATTATTTTACACGGACAGATAACCAAAAAATTCGATGATTTTGAGGTTTACCTCGGTTCAGAAAATATTGGTGATTATACTCAGCACCACGCAATTTTATATTATAAATTGCCATTTACAAAGTTTTTTGATAGTTCTCTAATTTGGGGACCTATTGTCGGCAGAACTATTTATGCCGGAGTTAGATACACATTATAAAAAAAATAAATTTTTAATTTAAATAAGGAAAAATAAAATGAAAAAGATTCAATCATTAGTAGCCGTTATCTTATTGGCATTATTTAGCTTAAGCTTAACAGCTCAGGAAACTTCTAAAGTAGAAGTAAAAGAAGAAGCAGGTTTTAAAACAGTAAAAATCAAAACAACTGCAGAATGCAATATGTGCAAAGACAGAATTGAAAATATGCTAAACAAATTAGATGGTGTAAAAACTTCTGAATTAGATGTTCCAACTAAAATAGCTACAGTAACTTACAAAGAATCTTCAATTGATATTGAAACGATTAAAAAAGCAATTGCAAAAATTGGATATAATGCTGACGATATGAAAAAGAATGAAAAAGCTTATAAAAAATTACCTGATTGCTGTAAAGAAGGCAAACACAGTAATAAGTAATATATATTGATATTTAAGTCAATTACTTAATAAAAAAAGCCCTTGATATTCATCAGGGGCTTTTCTATTTTATAAACTAATTAATCTTTATTTCCTGTATTTGCTGATAAATTCTTCAACTTCAGGAATGCCACCTTGTAAAATCAAATAACCATTACTTGGTTCTCTTTCGGTAGTTTCATTTGCAATAGGTGTAAGCATAATATTTCTTACAATTTCTGGATCATTAGATTGTCCTAATGCCCAACAAAGTTTCATATATGCAACTTCAGGAAGCATATTTGCTGAAGGAATTACGCCTAATTCCATCATATCGCGACCAGTATCGTAAACATACATTTGCACATAACCCCATAGAGTTTGTACAGTCATATAAACGTGAATACCTTTTTCGTGAGCTCTTTTCAATGCTGGATAAAGAGGTTTATTTACGTGTCCAAGACCTGTTCCGGCAATTACTATACCTTTGTAACCGTTGTCTATAAGTGAATCAATTATATCGGGTTGCATATTCGGATAATAATACACAATAGCTACTTTTTCTTCAAATGCAGTATTGATTATTACATTTTTATCAGTTCTTCTTTTGCGATAATCATCTCTTAATGGAGTGATTTTTGTTCTATCAACCATTGCAATAGGAAAATCACCAATTGTTCTGAATGTAGAGCGATAAGATGAGTGCATTTTTCTAACTCTAGTTCCTTGGTGGAGCAATCCATAAGAATCTGAAGTAGGACCAAACATACAAACAGTTACTTCAGCTATATCGCTTTCTGCTGCCGCTTTAACTGAGTGCATTAAATTTAGTGCAGCATCTGAAGATGGCCTATCTGACGATCTTTGAGAGCCTACCATTACAATTGGAACCGGTGAATTCTGTACCATAAAAGATAAAATTGCGGCTGTATGATGCATTGTGTCGGTTCCGTGACCAATTACAATACCTTTTACTCCTCTTTCAATTTCCGCACCTATTGCATTGGCTGTTCCAGCCCATTGTTCAGTACCCATATTTTCAGAAAATACTCCATAGAGCTTTTCTGTTTCCAAATTACAAAAATCAGCTAATTCTGGAACTGAACCATATAATTCTCCTGGAGAGAATGCAGGAATTACTGCACCAGTACGATAATCAAGTCGAGAAGCGATTGTTCCGCCTGTACCGAATAATTTAACTCTTGGTTTTTTAGGATCAACTGGGAATGCTTTTTCTGGAATTTTATAATGTGCTTCTTTTCTGCCTTCAATGTTGATATTTGAAATTTTAGAAGCTTCAATGCCGATATTATAACCGGTTCTAAGTTTGATAACAACGTGATTTGGGTCTGCGGCTTCAGAACGAGGAAGAATAATGCCTGTAAATTCAGCTTTTTCAGTGGATATAACCACGTCACTCCATACTAAAGCTTCAAATTGCTTTAAAGTATCAAGTGCCGCTCCTTTATAACCTTTATATGATTCGTTTGTTGACATTTCTATTCTCCTTAATTAATGTTATTATTAATATATTCAGCAACCTGTTTACCATTAATTCTGCCACGTAAGTCTCTCATTACCATACCAATCATTAAAACTTTTTTATTATCATCGTTATATAATTTCTTGTTTTCAAATCTGAAAATTTTCTCTTTAACTTTATTTTTCAAATCTTGTTCGGTAGCTAGTGGAGATAAATAATCTTCTTTATATTCACCTGATTTGCAAATTCTCACTAATAAATATAGAATTCCATCTTTGGATAATTTATTATTTTTATAAGCACTAAATATATTATGGAAGATATCTTCTGTTAAGATATCGACATTAAGTCTCATTTTTTTCAATCTCTTAGGGAATTGAATTAACACTGTAGATGCTAACTTAGGGCTTATTCCCATTTCAGAAACAGCAATTTTAAATATATTTCCAAATATTGATGTTGATAAATCTTTTATCAAATCAACAGGTACATTTAACTCTTTATACCAATTTTCTCTTATCCAATATTTTTCAGGAAGAGCGGCAGTTAATCTTGCTAATCTTTCTTCAGTAATCTTTTTTGGAGGTAAGTCTGTATCAGGATACATTCTGTTAGCGCCAGGTAAAATTCTTTCGAAACCATTTGTTCCGTCCCACAAAGCTTGTCTTGTTTCAGAAGGGATACCAACTGTTGCTTCTTTTGCTCTAATCACTATTTCATTAGCAGCTGTAGTTGCATCCATTTCTGAACCCCAAACGATAACTAAAGTATCTTCAGTATTAGCTCCTACGAACTTTCTTATCTTTTGGCCTTCTGATGTTGAAAGAGTAACTTCGTGGCTATCTGAATGAATAATATTTGGTTGAGTTGTAAGGCAAGCGATAACTCTTACTCTGTCACTAATTTCTCTTGAGAAATATGTATCAGTTTGAGTTTGCCATTTTAAAAGGTCTTTAAAGCCTTTTAATGTAACACATTTAACTACTTTTCCTTCTGCAATTGCATCAAATACAGGTTTGTAATGAGTTTTATTTACAAATCGAGTAACATCATCAATTTTTGCTTCAAAAGTCTCTGGTGTTATTCCTCTATTTTTCAGTTCTTCTCTCAATTTTAGCAAGTTCCATTGTCTCATTGCTTCATTATAAGTCAATAATGGAATTGATTTAATTTTTGGAACACCTTTGATTTCAATTCTTGTACCGCCATCAACTGAAACATTAACGTCTTCGCGTCCTGCACCCATACCAGTTCTAACGTGGGAAGTACTTCTGCAAACTCTTCTAACTATTTCGCAAACCTCAGCAACTTCTACTGGAGTTTTCATTTCAGGGGCAGTAACAGTTTCAACTAATGGCATACCAAGTCTATCTGCAAGATAAACTCTTCTATGTCCAATATCGCTGACTTCGCGACAGGAATCTTCTTCGATTGACATTTGAATTAGATTTATTGTTCTGTCTTTATAAGGTAATGAACCACCAACGCTAACAATTGCAGTTCTTTGAAACCCAGTAGGAATAGATCCATCAAGATATTGTTTACGTGCAATATGCATTTCGTCAACAATATTAGCATCCATCATCATACCAATTTCGATAGCAATATCAAGAGCTTGTTCGTTAATTAAAAATGGTGGTGTATCATCCATTTCATAAGTACAAACATTTTTACGATTAATTCTATAGATAATATCTTTTTTGGTTTTAAACTCCATAAGAGCTGTACCATCGTATTCACCCAATTCAGAAAGAGTGGGGCGCATATGTCTTAAAATTTCAGCGTGATAAACATCGCTATATTGTCCAGCAGGGCAATGGCAAAATAATTTTTTCTCAGTTAAAAGTTGCTGGTGCACTTCCAAACCGGATTTAAATCCTACTGTAGCGTAATCCTCTGGAGTCATTTCCTCAAAAGGCTTGAATTCAAAGTCTTTCATACATTTCCTGTATTATAAATTTCAATCATTTCAAATATCAAAACTTCAAATTTACAAAAAAAGAATTTAAAATACAGATGATTATAACAAATATTGAAATTTTGTGTATAAAATGTTGTTAAGCTATGAATTAATATAAAAAAATCCCGAATTAGGTCGGGATTTGCAAATATACAACTAATTAGTTTTTAGTCCCCAGTGAAAAGAAAATCAGGAAGATCATCAAATTTAATATTTAGTACAATCCAACCATATTTAGGTGAATTATAGAAAGTAAAAATCCATCTTGTTGGATAATCTGCGTGATTTGCAAGGTATCTAACTTTGTAATATCCAGGAGTTGCTTTTTCAGAATTAACAAAATCAAAGCTAATGATCTCACCATATAATTTAAATGATGATTTTGTTTGATCAATCAAAAGCTTGTACTGGTCAGCCTTAGTGGTGATAAAGCTATTTTTGGTAAGTTCTTCATATGCTTTTTCCACATTTTTAGAAATAACTTCTTTGAAAAAATTATTTATAGATTTTTTTATTTCAATTGGAACATCTTCAATATTTTGCTTGACTGAAGATATTGGCCTTGGGTCATAATTAGGCAATTTTGTTTTATTATCATTTTGATTTTCTTGAGAATAAACTAATGCACA
>CAIWET010000487.1 GCA_903911805.1 uncultured Ignavibacteria bacterium
GTGGAAGTAAGCGTTATCCATATCCAGGTTTGAAATCTATGTGGCAAGGAATTACAAAATTATTCTTCTTAAAACAAGGCTGGCTCTTAGCTAAAAGCCAGCTCTCTGATATTTATACTACATGATTAGTTCTGTAAGGAGGGGTCCCTGAATTCTTATTCAGGGGGGGGTGGTTATTTTTCTTTCAAAATATCGTTCACCATACGCCCCACCCCAAACCCCTCCCCTTGAAGGGAGGGGCTTTAAGAAAAGATATTCTACTCTAATATAATTCTATGAATTGCAGTTTCGCCCATATCTGATTTTAATGAAACTAAGTAAACTCCTGGAGGCAAATCCTTTAAATTATAAGGTTCTTCGTAAAATCCTGATTGCCTGCAAGCATTTTCGCTCAAATCAAACAATTTACGACCATCAATTGTGTTTACTGAAATTGTGATATACCTATCTTTTTGCAATGTATATTTTATATTAATGTTGCCTGATGTTGGATTGGGGCTAATTTGTAAATTTTCGATTGCTCCGGCACAAGTTTTCCAAACAGCGATTACAGACGCTTCTTTGATAATTGCGGGATTGCAAATTTCTTTCTTTTTAATTGCCAATAGCTCAGGAGCCAACTTTTCTTGCAAATTTTCTGGAAGTTTTGAGATAAATTCTTCTGTTGGTTCGTACCACAAAATAAATGCAAAATCTTTTGTTACTGGAACTCTAATCGGAATTAATTTATTGATATCAATAGAATTATTGATGTCTTCGAAAGAAGGCAATGAATTGATTTTTGAACTTTCACTTTTAAAAATTTTATTGTCTGGATCGTCTAGAGTATAAACTGTTGCATTAATGTTTTTTTCAATTTTTAATTCATTTTTATTGCTTTTAGAAAAATCTTTTACAACCAATGATTGTGTACCGTCATTATTGATATGGAATTCATTTATTGTGCAAGGCAAATCATTTTTTCTATTTGGATAATCATTTAGTAAAAATGTCTTGATACTGTCAATTTCTTGGAAATTAAAATCATAAATATGAACTTTTTTCCCATTTTTCTCAAAATCTTTCATGAATTCAGATTCAAGATATTTATTATTAATAATTGAATCTAAATTTAATATTTGAAGCTGTAAATCTTTGAAGATTATAGTTGTATGAGGTAAAGAGTCCAAAGTTAAAGGCTTTGTTTTAATTTCAAAATTTAATAAAGGTTTTTCGTAGGTATCAATTATATAACTTGTAGAATCATCAAGCAATTTTTGTTGAATCTTTATTCCATTTCCTTTTATAAATCTTTCATTTTTAAAAATTTCATCAATATTAGCACCTAAAATTATATCCGTTCTATTGTTCTCTAAACTATCAATATTTTCTGGGAAAATTTCTATTGTTTTATTATAGTTCCCATCTTTATTGATTTCTGAAGTTTTGGTAGAGAAACCATTTACTGATTTCAAATTAATTAATCTTCTATTGCCTTTATCATCTGTAATTAGAGTTGGAGTAAATCCAATATTAGTAGTGTTTTTACTTTTTATGTTTTCATTTTGAGATTTAAATCCACCATTTACAAATACTTTACAAAATGTTGGCTTTGAATTGTATTTTCTTGTATTATCAATAAATGAAATCTCTGGACCTTGTTCTCCATTGATATTTTTACTCACTCCTAAAGCAATAAGTTCATTTTCAGCCAAATTAAATAATTCAGTTTTATTAATTGTAGAAAGAGGAAAATCTTCATAAGTTACCTCTTTAGTTCCTAAATTAGTAACTACTGTTTTAAAATTATAAGTTTTAGTAGTCTTAATTGAATCTTGATCTAATATAATTTCAATTTTAGCAGGTTTACCATTGACTGAACGTTTAATTTTTACTCGATCAAAATTCATTCTGTACCAATTAAGTGAATCCGAATAAGGATCATTTTCTTCTTTTTCGATAATTTTAGTTTCAATCGTTTCTTCTGCATTATTCTCTTGCTTTATTTCTTGTTTTTGTGCGATTTTGTTTTCTTTTGGTGTGTCAATAAATGTTGAAATTGACATAATTGCTGCAGCGGCAAATGTTGCCACAGTTGTTAGTATTGCATACATTGGAACTACTCCTTTTTTGAATTTAATATATTTATTAATTCCGGAGATTGAATTTCCTTTGTTTTCTATCAGATTGCGCGCTTCATCCGGAGAAAAGAAAGATTTTTCTTCGTTGGAATTTTCTATTATTTCTTTAATATTTAAGTTATTATTTTCCATCTTGATTAACTCTTTTTTTATTTATTGCCAATTAAATCTTCGGCAAGTTCTAAATTGTATAATTTATTTTCAATATCTTCAGTTTGATATTTTTCTTTTGTCATCATTTTTTTAAGGTTTTCACGTCCTCGTTTCAATCTTGATTTTACTCCTGAGAGTGTACCGCCTTGTATCTCCTTGATTTCTTCTAGCGAAAAACCAGAAATATCAAAGAGTGCAATTGCTTCCTTTTGTTTCGTTGGCAATTTGTTCAAGCATTGATTAAGCACCTCGATATCGTAACTGGTTTCTGGGCTTGTGGAGTGAGATTTTACGTTTTCGGCAAAATCCAAACTGAATAAGCCAAGAAAATTCTTTCTCCAAATGTGCCGCTTATTCAAATTTCTTAAAATTGTAAAAATATAAGGTTTAAATTTATTTATATCTTTTAATTTTTCAAAATTATGATAAGCACTCAGAATGGCATCCTGAGCAAGATCTCTGCCGTCTTCTCTGCTTTTAGAAATTACTCTTGCAAAAGATTGAAAATCTTTTAAAAATGGCTTGAGTAACTCCATAAATATGTCTTGTTTTTCTTTTTCGCTCATTTAATTTTTCCCTATGGATATAAGAATCATAAGTAAGAAAAAAGTTGCAAAGAAATATTAAAATTATATTTTTTGCTATTTAAGTCCAATTCTGTTCCTGAGTTTGTAGAAAGATATTTTAGGGATAGATGATTTAGTTTTTTGAAACATAGCTAGAATATAATACAATTTAAAACAGTCCATTGCGTTGAGTAAAAAATGGGCATTTTAGGTTTTTATTAAAATGCAAACGACTCATACATTGCTCAAACGATTTTATTGGGTATTGATGGTCTAATGGAAAGAAGAATTAGGAAAATTATGATAGATTTAAAGTCATTTAAAGAAAATTGGCTCAAAATTCAAGAGAGTGCAGAAAAATCTGCTATTGAATGTGGAAGAAATCCCGATGATGTACAAATAGTTGCTGTTTCTAAAACTCATCCAGCCGAATTAATTAAAATTGCGCTTTATTCTGGAATTAAAGTTTTTGGCGAAAATTATGCTCAAGAGTTGGTTGACAAAGCATTGGAATTAGCAGATTATGAAATCCAACCCGAATGGCATTTTATAGGTCATTTGCAAACAAACAAAGTAAAACATATTATACCATTCGTAAAAATGATTCATTCTGTGGATTCATTGAAATTGGCAGAGGAAATTTCCAAGCAGGCTGGGAAATTGAATAAAACAATTGATATATTACTACAAGTGAATACATCTCAGGAAGAATCAAAATTTGGATGCAATCCAGAAGAAGCTCCAGAACTCTACGAAAAAATACAATTGCTAGACAATATTAAGCTCAAAGGGCTTATGACTATTGGCTCTTTTTCTGATGACGCAAATATTTCACGTAAAGAATTTGGGATATTAGTAGAATTGAGAAAAATAATTATTGAGAAAAATGTAAATGTTCAATCCCTCGAATTATCAATGGGCATGAGTCATGACTATTCTCTTGCAATTAAGGAAGGGTCAACAATTGTAAGGATTGGAACATCCATATTTGGCAATAGGTACTATACTAGGTAGCAATATAGATTTTCTATATAGTACTTTTTCGTAATTTTTTGAACAACATATCAAGTACAAAAAACATTTAACAATTTATAGTATAGGAAAAATTCCTTAATTTTCTTTTTAAATATAATTGTAAATGTTAAAGTTTATTTGGTAAAATTGTGAAAAAGTCATTAAAAATTCTGGTTATCTTGGGAGTTTTGAGCCTTTTTTGTCAAAAATCGTATTCACAGACGAATGATGAATGTCTAGCTTGCCATTCAGATATGTCAATGACGATGGACAAAAACGGCAAAACTGTCAAAATTGGTGTAAATGATAAAATTTTGGCGGCCTCCCCTCACGCAAAAAAGAAATGCGTCGATTGTCATAAAGGTTTTGATCCAAACGAAATGCCACACAAGGCAAAGATTGAACCTGTCGATTGCAAATCCTGTCATAATGAGGTTGCTTCAAAACATAAATTTCATCCTAAAATGGTTGGAAATTACAATGTAACTCCAATGTTGAATGATTGTAAAAATTGCCACGGCAAACACGATGTGGTTTCTCCTAAAAATCCTAAATCAAAAACTCACTTTTCAAATTCAGCTGAGTTTTGCGGTAATTGCCATAAAGAGCAATTAGGATTGCATATTCAATCAACTCACTTTAAAGAAACAAATAAGCATAACCCAAATGCTCCTTCTTGTGTTAATTGCCACAGAAATCCAATTACTCCAGGATGGAAAGTTTCTGAAGTTCAACTAAAAATCAATCAAGAGCAATTATGTCTTGATTGCCATTTGAATAATGAGAATAAATCAAAATATGCTAGTAGATTAGTTGAATTCAGCAAATCTATTCACGCTACTGCATTAAGAAAAGGTAAAAAAGAAGCCGCTGGATGTATCGATTGCCACGGCACTCACGAACTTCAAAAAGCAGCCGAAGCTGGCTCAAGAATTAGCCCAATGAACGTTCCTTCGCTATGTGGAAAATGCCATATTGCAATTTCCCACGAATACGAATCAAGTGTTCATGGCGTTTCACTAAAAAAAGGAAATATCGAATCACCTGGTTGTTCATATTGCCATGGAGAGCATAATATTAATGCTATGCCTGAGGTACCGCCAAGAGTTTTCGAAGAAACACATATTAGCCACTCAACAGTTGTTAGAAATAAAATGGTTTATTGTGTGGCTTGCCATAGTGACGAAGAACAAATGAAAAAATTCGGACTTCAAACTGTTGCTAAAGCACATAGCTGGTTACCAGCTCAATCTGCTCACTGGGAAACAGTAAGATGTATTGATTGTCACTCTTCTTATGTGCCACCAAACTTGTCGCATAATATTTTGCCACCTGAAAAAACAATTAAGAAATGTGAAGAATGCCATAATAAGAATTCTATTTTGATGTCAAAATTATATCAACACGATAAACAAGCATCAAGAGAAAAATTTGGATTCATTAATGGAACATTATTGAGCAATGCTTATGTAATTGGCTCAACTAAAAACGTTTTGATGGATTCACTCAGTCTAATTATATTTTCTGTTACAATCGGTGGCGTATTTCTCCACGGATTTTTAAGATGGTACTTTACAAGAGGAGGAAAGAAATAATGAGTAAAATATATTTATATCCACTTTGGTTAAGACTTTGGCATTGGCTAAATGCTCTTATTTTTATCGTATTGATTTTTACTGGAATAAGTCTTCATTATTCTGATGTGGATTCATTATGGATTCCATTTAACATATCAATAATTCTTCATAATTCTGCAGGTATTCTTATTACCGCTATGTATGTTTTTTACTTAATATTTAATATTGTTTCTGGTAATATTAAACATTACATTCCAAAACTTAAAGGTTTTACTAAAAGAATGTTAATGCAGGTTCAATATTATTTACTTGGTATATTTAATAAAGATCCGCATCCATTCCATTCTTCAGAAAAATCAAAATTCAATCCAATGCAACAAGTTGCATATTTAAGCATTATGTTCCTTTTAATGCCATTAATTTGTATTTCTGGTATATTATTGATGTTTCCTGAAGTTGCCCCTACCGAATTTATGGGTATGGGAGGCGTTTGGCCAATGGCTTTTGCGCACATCATTGTTGGATTTTTCCTTTCTGTATTTATGTTTGTACATATTTATTTAGCCACAACTGGCCACACATCAGGTGAACTATTCAAATCGATGATAACTGGTTATCACCACCACGATGCTGAAGAAGTTGCTATGGCTGAAGCTAAATATGCAAGTCCAATTAGATTATTAGATCCAAAAAAGAAAATATTCCCTATTATATTTTATAATCCTGTAACAATCTCGGGAACTTTGATTGCTGGATTGAGCTTTATTTTTATAGCATTCCTTGCTGTTGTTGAGTTCTTTGAAGAAAACACCAATCCTTATATTGGAATTATTACATTTGTAATCTTGCCTACTATTATGATTGTTGGTATTTTGGCAATGGCTTTTGGTGTTTTCAAAGAAAACAGAAGAGCTTTGTTTGATAATGGCAAAGCAAAAACACTTCCAGTTATTGATTTAAATAATACTAAACACCAATTAGCAGTGATTTTTGCAATAGTTGGTTCTGTTTTATTATTAGGTTTTTCAGTTTTCGGAAGTTTCAAAGCTTATGAATATACAGAAACAGATGAATTTTGCGGTACAGTTTGCCACGAAGTTATGGAACCAGAATATACAGCATATAAAGATTCTCCTCACTCAAGAGTTGGTTGCGTAAAATGCCATATCGGCTCAGGAACAGATTGGTATGTAAAATCTAAGTTTTCTGGAGCTTATCAGCTTTATTCAGTAGCTTTTAATAAATTCTCAAGACCTATTCCTACTCCTGTTACAAGTTTGCGTCCTGCTCAGGGAACTTGCGAACAATGCCATTGGCCAAAACATTTTAATGGTCAAAAGAACTTTAATTTTGACTTTTATCTTTCTGACGAACAAAACACTAAAACTGCTCTTACTTTGAGTATAAATACTGGTGGTGGAAGTCAGGAATATGGCAATAACGATGGTATTCACTGGCATATGAATATTGCTAATGAAATTACTTATTTACATACTGATACAAAAAGAGAAGATATTCCTTGGGTAAAAGTAAAAAATAGAGCCACTGGCGTTGAAACAGTTTATGCTGAACACGGCGCAGTGATTACAGATGAAATGCTTAGATCTGATAAAATCCGAAAAATGGATTGTATCGATTGCCATAATAGACCTTCTCACGTTTATAAAGTTCCTAATAGAACCATTAATTCCTTGTTAACTGCAAAGAAAATTGATGAAACATTGCCTTATATCAAAAGATTATCAGTTCAAGCTTTGGAATATTACGTTACTAGCAGACCAACATCATTTGATGACATTAAAAATTATATAAATGGATATTATAAAGAAAATTACCCTGATTTATTAACTACAAAGCAAGTTGAAATCGATCAGGCTATTAATCAAATCAATACTGTTTACAGAAGAAATTATTTCCCAGGAATGGGCGTAAATTGGAAGAATTTCCCTAATAATATTGGGCATTTGTATTCCAAAGGTTGCTTCCGTTGCCACGATGGAAAACACGAAAGTCCTGATGGAAAGATAATTTCTAAAGATTGTAATGTTTGCCATAAAATCACTTTCCAAAAAGCTCCTGGTCAGGAAGCAGAATTTGGCAAAGTTGGAGAATTTATTCAATTTGCACACCCAGGCGGATTAGACAAATTTGTTAAAGACAAAGATTGTTCAAGATGCCACGGGGCCAAAAAACAAGGAGTTACTTCAAATGAATAACGTTTTTAAAAAACTCAATAACAGCAAAAGTATTTTTGCTGTTATTGTTATTGCCCTACTCATCTCTGGTGGTTTTCTTGGGGTTAAAGCCTTTAAACAAGCTACTTTAGAGAATGACGATTGTTTGGGATGTCATAGCGACAATACTTTGACAATCGAAAGAGGAAAGAAAAAAGTTTCAGGATTTGTAGATGTAAAAATCCTACAAAAATCTGTTCACGGCAAAGTAAAATGCGTGCAATGCCACGTTGACCTTGCTACAGCAGATATGCCTCACGAAAAACCAAAAAAACCATATTGTGGTAATTGTCATAATGAAGTGCAATCTTTATATAATGAATGTATGCACGGCAAAAAATCTGCAAAAGGAGATCCTTTAGCACCTAATTGCTTTACTTGCCACGGTTCACATAATATTTTATCAAAAAAAGATAAAAAATCACCAATTTACCCTATGAATGTTCCAAATCTTTGTGGAAGATGTCATAAGGAAGGATCACCAGTACAAACCTCCAGAAATGTATCTCAAACTCATATTTTGGAAAACTACTCAGAATCTATTCACGGCGAAGCTTTATTGAAAAAAGGTTTGACTGTTGCTGCAACTTGTGCATCTTGTCATTCACCTCATAGAATTTTGCCTCATACAGATCCAAAATCAACTATTAACAGAAATAATATTGCCGCAACTTGTATTAAATGCCACGCTTCAATCGAAGAAGTGCATAAAAAAGTCATTAAAGGCGAATTATGGGAAAAAGAAACTAAAGTACTTCCTGCTTGCGTTGATTGCCATCAACCACATAAAGCAAGAAAAGTATTTTATGAAGCTAATGTTTCTGACGCAGCTTGTAAAAAATGCCATGATGATACAAAATTAAAATCCGCTAACGGAAAATCAATGTTTGTTAATCATAATGACATTTTAACTTCCAAGCACGGCAAATTAGCTTGCGTTCAATGCCACGTAGGAGTCGATGTAGGTCACAAAAGACCTTGCGACAATATTGGTGCTAGAGTTGATTGCGGCTCCTGTCACAAAGAAGTAGGCGACAAATTCAAACAAAGCAGTCACGGTAAATTATTCGGATTAGGTGATAAAGATGCTCCTTATTGTTCAGATTGCCACGGCACTCATAAAGTTTTAGGAAAGTCTGATAAAAATTCTCCTATTTTCTCTTTGAATATTCCAGGTCTTTGTGGTTCCTGCCACCAAGAAGGAAATAAAGCCGCAATCAGATACAAAGGTACTGAACATAATATTATAAATAATTACAAGGAAAGTATCCACGGTCAAGGGCTTAATGGCTCTGGTTTAACTGTTACTGCTACTTGTGCAGATTGCCACTCACCACATAACGGATTACCATCATCTAATCCATTATCAAGTGTTAATCCAAGCAATTTGAAAGAAACTTGCGGTAAATGCCATTATGGAGTAGTTCAACAATTTGAAAAGAGTGTTCACTCTCCTTTAGTAACAAAAACTGACAAAAAGCTTCCTACTTGTAATGATTGTCACTCTTCTCATCAAATCAAGAGAACAGACAAAGATAAGTTTAAATTAGACGTGATGAATACTTGCGGCAAATGTCACGAGCATATTACTGATACTTATAAAGAAACTTATCACGGAAAATCTTCACAGCTTGGATCAATCAAAGCTGCAAAATGTAATGATTGCCACGGCTCTCATAATATTTTGCCACCTTCAAATCCTGATTCAAAATTGAGTAGAAATAATATTATTAATACTTGCAGAACTTGCCATCCAAATGCAAGCCAAGGATTTACTAATTATTTAACCCACGCCACTCACCACGACAGAGAAAAATATCCAATATTATTCTATGCTTTCTGGGGTATGACAGGATTATTACTAAGTACATTCTTGATTTCATTCTTGCATACTTTATTATGGTTGCCAAGATCTTTCAAATTCAGAAAAGAGTTAAAAGAATTGCACAAAAAAGAAACAAGCACTTTAAGATACACAAGATTTACAAGATATAACAGAACATTGCATATAATAATGATTATAAGCTTCTTGACTCTTGCTTCTACAGGTATGACTTTGAAATTTGCGTTCACCGAATGGTCACATAAAATTGCTTTATTATTTGGTGGAATCGAAAATGCTGGAAACATTCATAGAATTGCAGCAACTGCTTTATTCTTTATTTTCTTTGCTCATATTTTAGATCTATTCAGAAAGAAAAAAGAAGACTTCGGAACTTGGAAAAATATGTTATTCGGACCTGATTCAATGGTTCCTAACCTAAAAGACGGTCAAGATGTAGTTGCTTCTATTAAATGGTTCCTTGGCAAAGGTCCAAGACCACAATACGGAAGATGGACATATTGGGAAAAATTCGATTATTTCGCAGTATTCTGGGGTATTTTTGTGATTGGATTTACTGGATTAACCTTGTGGTTCCCAGAATTCTTTACTCATTTAATGCCAGGTTCATTCTTGAACGTAGCAACAATTATTCATAGCGATGAAGCATTATTAGCAGCTGGATTTATCTTTACAGTCCACTTCTTTAATACTCATTTCCGTCCTGAAAAATTCCCAATGGATACAGTTATTTTCAGTGGCCAAATGACAGTTGAAGAATTGAAATTAGAAAGACCTCACGAATATAACTTATTGATGGAAAAAGGCACTTTGGATAAATACTTAGAAGAAGAATATCCACCATCAAAATTAAGAGCATTCAAAATATTCGGAACATTCGCTGTAATTATCGGTTTAACAATCGTTGTTTGGATGGTCGTTGCACTACTGTCTTATTAATTGATTTTATCAATTTGAATTATTTCTTAGAGGTTGGCTTAAAAAAAGCTAACCTCTTTTTTTTTAGATCCTGTGAAAAATCATATGATAAAATAATTTCTATTTATCTTTCGTTTATATTATAATATGAATATTGCTTAAAAATAAGCAATTAAAATTATGATTTTGAGGTTAATTATGAAAAGCAAAATTACTCTATTTTTAATCTTTTTATTCTCTTCTTCACTTTTTTCTCAAGGATTGAATTTTGATGCTTATAAAAAATTCAAGGCTGAGAATAAGAATTTGACAACCGAAGGATTCTATGCAAAATATCCTTTTGGATTATTCAATAAATATTCGAGATTGCCCGATAATGTGCTGTATCTCGATAGCATAGATTTTAAATTTAAGTTTACAAACACTGAAAAGAGTTTGCTTAATAATCATTCTTTTATGGTTAGCGAAAGATTGAATTATGAAAATTTCTGGAATGCATTCGAAGATATATATAATAAAGATTTGCCAGTATTTGTTTCCACAGATGCAATTCTTCATGCATTGCATAAATCATTCGATCAAATTCTAACAGATATTGAAGGAGCAGTTCTAAGCAAAGATTTAAAGAATATTATTGAAACTATGCGAAATAAAATTCCAAATTTGCAAACCAAATATTCAAACAATCTAATGGTTTTGAAATCAGTTAAGGATGTTGATTTATATTTGTCAGTTGGACTCCAATTATTATCAAAATATGATGCGATTGAACCAATAATTGTATCGAATAAAGCGGAATTTAAAGATATTCTCACTAAAATTGAAAATTTGAAGCCTGTTAGAATTAAATTATTTTCTGATACTGAAAAAGAAATTGATTTCAGTCAATTCACTCCAAGAGGACATTATTATAATAATGACCTCACTCCTTATTTCAAAGCAATGATGTGGTTATCAAGAATCGAATTTTATTTAACTCCGCCAGAGCCAAGAGAAACAAACCCACAAACAGACGAAGATATTCAAAGACAAATAATCGATGCTGTTTTAATGTTAAAATTATCAGAACTAGCAGATGTTACTTATAGCTATTCATCAATGGAAAATCTTTTGAAAACATTAATTGGCGAATCAGACAATGTGCAATTCAGCCATATTAAAGAATTAATGAATGAATTGAATTTCAACAATGCCGAAGATTTGGTTAATGCTGATAATGTAAAGAAATTCCAGGATTTATTAAGGACAAAATCTTATGCTGACCAAAAGATTCTCTCACAAATTTTATGGGCTGACCCAACTTTAGAGACAGAAATCAAACCAGCATCTGCATTTATGTTTATGGGACAAAGATTTATATTAGATAGCTATATTGCCGGAAATGTTGTTTTCGATAAAGTTAAAGCACTTAGAATGCTGCCAAAAAGCTACGATATTCTTTTTGCTCTAGGGAATAATCCAGCAGGTGATTTCCTAAAAGGTGATTTGGATAAATACAATTATGCACCCGATCTTGCCGCTTGCAGATATTTGGTAGATAATACTGATCAGAGCTATTGGGAAACTACATTTTATGGAAATTGGCTAAATTCTTTGAGAAAACTCAATCCACCAAGCGAAGAAAAACGCAAATCACTCCCAGAATTTATGCAAACAGCTGCATTTTGGCAAGAAAAAATGAATACTCAACTTGCATCTTGGGCGCAATTAAGACACGATTTTATTCTATATGCAAAACAATCTTATACAGGGGGTAATGGATGTTCTTATCCTTATGGTTATATCGAACCTTTCCCAGAATTTTATGAAAATCTTGAGAAGTTAGCTAATACATTAGTTTGGGATTTACAGCAATATAGTTCTGAAAACTATATGAAATTTATTTATAATTACTTCCAAAATTTTGCAGATGTGATGGTAAAATTACAAAATATTTCCAAAAAAGAATTAAATAATCAGCCATTTAATGATGAAGAAAAAACCTTTTTAACTTCAGTATATAGTATGGAATCATCTGGTTGCGTTGTTGTTCCAGATGGGTGGTACGCTTCACTTTATTATCAAAGAGATCCTGACGTTAGAAATTTTACTGTAGCAGATGTACATACAGCGCCAACAGATGAATCAGGAATAGACGTTGGTTGGGTTTGGCACGTTGGAACAGGCGATATAAATTTGGGAGTATTTGTTGCAAAAAATGCAGATAACCAAAGCATTGCATATTGTGGCCCTGTAATGAGTTATTATGATTACGTTAGTCTTAATTTCAAGCGTTTGAACGACGAAGAATGGGCAGATATGATAGATGCAAATGACTTTATTAGACCTGAATTTACAGATTTATATTTAGCAAAAAAAGATAGTAATAATAATACTGAGCACGCAATTTCATTACCAACATCAATAAATGATAATTCTGGATCGATTGCTAATCAGATTTATATAAAAAATTATCCAAATCCTTTCAGCGAATCAAATATTATATTATTTAGTATTCCAGAAGGAAAATTGATAACTAAAACAAGTTTAAGCATTTTCGATATTAATGGTGCAAAGATTCAAACCTTATATTCAGCAGAATTAACTGGAGGAAAGTATTCATTGCGTTGGGATGGGAAAGATAAATCTGGCAATAATTTACCAAATGGAGTTTATATTTATCAACTAAATATTGATGGTTTAAATTATTCCAACAAAGTTGTAATTGACAGAAAATAAAAATTAAGATTTTTTAAAAAATGGGTCATCAAGATAAAGCATTTCCTTTATTTTGATGACCGATTCTTTTATAATAACAGGACATAAATCCTTTCTAAAAACTATTTTTTAAACGAAATTAGAAAACTTATATTTGATTGCTTTTTTCTATGGAAATAAATCAGATTAAATCTAAAAAAAATGGGAAATGTTATTGCTAACAATTCCCAAATATATCTAAATTAATTTAATTCTAATTTATTCTTCAGCAGCTGGTGTAGAAGAAGCTAATGTTATTACTTTTACAACTTTTTCTGGTTTATCAGATTTAGCAGACTTTTTTCCACCTTTATCTGGAGCCAAAACTACTGAAAGAGATTTTCCTTCAGGCTTAATATCCTGATCTACTTTAGCTACATCACTCATCTCGGCAACAAATTTTTTGAGCAACTCAACGCCAACGTCCTGATGCATAATTTCTCTGCCTCGGAACATAACAACGCCTTTAACTTTATTACCTTCTTTGATAAATTCTTTAGCGTGTCTGGTTTTAAAGTTAAAATCGTGAGCGGCAGTTCTCCATTTAAAACGGATTTCTTTCATTTGCTGTTGAGAAAGCTGTTTTCTTTGGTGCTTTTCGCGTTTTTGTTGTTCGTAAATAAATTTGCCATAATTCATCAATCTGCAAACAGGCGGATTTGCCTGAGGAGCAATTTCGATTAAATCAATTTCTCTGTCTTCCGCAATTCTTAATGCTTCAGAACGCTTGAGAATTCCAAGCTGTGAGCCATCTTCATCAATTACTCTTAATTCTTGAGCAGTGATTTCATCATTTAAGCGATTACGGTTGCTTTGTTGTACCGGTTCGGGTCTTCTTCCTCTGCCGGGTGGCATTGTTGGAGCTAAGTATAAAAATCTCAATGAGTGCCTGTATTAGTTAATAAAACCATATAATA
>CAIWET010000488.1 GCA_903911805.1 uncultured Ignavibacteria bacterium
CATCTAATTTATATATTACGTCATTAGTTTTAGTAACATGATTTTGATTCTTTAAAGGAATAATATTATCTGATTTATTATCATTTGGTTTTTCTATTACTGTAATTTCTTCAGTACCTATTGTATTTATTTCAATTGAAATATTTTTGAGAGCTTTTTTTATTTCATCGTCATGGAACTTAAAACCAATTTTATCTTTTAATCCATCATTTATCAAATTAATTATAGTTTTATTTGAATCAATAAAGAGCTTTTCAAGGACATTTTTAATATTTGTAAGAATTGAAATATTCTTAGAGTAATTTAATAATAAATTTTTCTCAAAAGCCTGTCTTGTAAGCATATCTATGATTTCATTATCAATATTATCAGAAAGACAAAATTCTCTTAATAATTTATCCTTTCCAATTCCTTTTAAATCAGAATAATAAATTCTATATAAATCACCATTTGTAATAATCAATAGTTGAGTTCCTGAATTAGAACAATAATTAAGCTTTTCCATAATCATTTTATTATCATCAAGATTATTACCCAATGATTTTGCCTCAATTAACAATTTAGGATTTTTATTAATATAAAAACTATAATCTGTTCTTTTACTTGCCATATCTTTATCTTCAGGAACAACCTCATCAGGATTAGAAAAATCCCAATCCAAAGCTGTAAAAAAAGGTTTTATCAGCCATTCTTTTGTTTGTGCTTCATTAATAGAATTATTTTTTTGTTTTTTAATTTTTTCAACAATAGTATGAATTTTATCTTCAATATTTTGGTTCATTATATTTTCCTTTTCTTAAACCATTACTACATTACTTGGATCAGATGCTTGGTCATTTCTTTTTGCTTTAATCCTATAATAAGTAGTTCCTATATTAAATCTAAATGCTGTATCCAAAGTAGTTTTAGTTGTAGAATCCATCATAACAAAATCTGCATCAGGCTTAGAAGATGCTTCAATATTAAAAATTGTGCCTTGCGTATTGCCATTTCTTCCCCATTTCAAACGAATTATTCCTCCCGCAATAGTTTCAAGAGTTAAATCCATAGGAATATTTGGAACCGGAGGAGCAGGAATATTATTAGGATTCTTAATTCCTAATTGCATCTTAATATTATCCGGAACACCGGGTTTAGCTTGAATTTGACGAGCAAGCATACGAATATTATCAGTCAAAGAAGATTTTTTAATATTCTTATTATCAGTAGCCGACTTAGATTCCGATTGTTTTGCAATGGCATTATTTAAACCAACTGAAAAATCAGTTTGTTTAGTTCTCAAAGCGGTAATATCAGGTGCCGTAAGACCAATTGTAGTAAGATTAGCATTAGCAACAGTAACAAAATTTTCAGTCCAAGGAACCAAATCACCTTCTTTTGAAGGTAAATAATCAGAATTTGCCATATAATTTCTCCTAATAAAATAAAAAGAACTAATTTTATTATGCAATTTACAAAAAATATAATGGAATAAACAAATATAAAAATAGAATTTCTAAAATTAAGTTATAAATTTAGAAATCCTATTATAAAAATTAGGAATAATGGAACAAAAATTAAAATTTTACTTTAAAAATTGTA
>CAIWET010000489.1 GCA_903911805.1 uncultured Ignavibacteria bacterium
CTGATTTAGAATATGAAATAAATCGAATCATAGAGCTTCATAATTCACATAATTTAGAAGAATACGATATTCCACCTGCTGGAATCCTCGAGGACATGGTTATACATTTACTCGACAAAGCTGAATTTGAAAACGCTTTGATTTTCGTTGAATTCTGGTTGAACAAAGAGCCATATTCCGCTGATGCAAATTCTAAAAAAGGACTTATTTATTTAAATCTCGAAAATAAAGAAAAATGTCTTAAATTTTATCAGATCGCTCTTGATATTGACGCTTTCGACAGCGAAATTGCAGTTCAAGCAGCTATTTCATTTTCACATTTTGGAAATCCATCAAGAGCTTTAGAAATTGTTTCTTCTGTTAGTGAACTTTATCCTGACAACGAAGAAGTTACATTTTACAAAGGTGTTTATCTTTCAAATCTTGAAAGAACCCACGAAGCGATTTACGCATTAGATTCTCTTCGCCATTCTGAAAACTGGGGAAAAGAAGCAACACAGGAAATTGCATTTTGCTATTATTATTTGGGAATTATTGATAAAGCACTTGAATATTTTCAAGATGTTATTGATTTTGACCCATTCGATGCAAATGCTTGGTTCAATAAAGGCGTAGTTTATTCATATAATGGTCAGCTTTTAAAAGCAAATGTCTGTTATGATTACGCACTTGCCGTTGACGAAGATAATTTCCTATCACATTACAACAAAGGTCATAACTTAGCTGTTATGGGCAAATTATTAGAAGCAATTGAATGCTATCAAAAAGCTCTAGCATTGTCGCCAAATGATGAAGATACTCTTTATAATCTCGGAAGTCTTTATGCCGACAGTGGCAACTATATAGCAGCTATTGATACATTCACCAAAGTAATTGGAATCAATAATACTCATCATTTTGCTTACTTTGGCAGAGGTGTTTGTTATGATGCTTTAGAATTATTTGATGATGCTTTAGTTGATTACAATAGAGCATTGGCAATTTTTACAGATAACTCAGAACTTTGGTATGCAAAAGCAGATTTACTTTATAATCTTGGTTTCCCTGATGAATCAATTGAATGTTATCTTAAAGCTTTGGAAATTGCTCCGGACAATATTGAATGTTGGTATGACTATGGACAAACTTGCTTTGAATTGAATAATTTCAAAGATGCACAGGATGCCTTCAATAAATTGATTGAGCTTGCACCTGATTGGAGCGAGGGCTATTATCAATTAGCTAAAGTTTATGCTCATAATAAAAATTCCGACAGAGTTATTAGCCTGCTTAATAATGCTTTCTTGTTAGATCCTAAAAAGAAGGACCTAATCAAGGAAGATTTTAAAGATATTGGCGACAACAGAGAACTTAAAAATTATCTAAATAATTTGTACGAAACGAATTAATTATTTTTCTTCAATTCTGCAAATATTCTTAAAATTGCAATACTTGCAAGCATCTTTATCAGGCACAGCATTAAAATAACCACTTTTCATATTTTCGATATTATTTAGCGCCAAATCAAGATTATGATATAATACTTTATCCTTTGTATCAAATTGGTCAGCTGGATATGGCTCCAAACCACTTTCTTTTCTTGCACCGTTTATTTTAGCCAAATCATTTATTAAATTTGAAAACATATCTTTTGCATATTTACTTTTCTTATCATTCTTTGCTTTTAAAAAGAAATAAGAAAGCTCCTCAGGTTTTGTGTGATATCCGAATTTTTCTAACATCAATTGATTGAAAGCGAGTGAATAGATTGGTAATTGGAAAAGTTTACCTTCAATCACTTCTTTTAATTTAAAATCTTTATAAGCTGAAGTTTTATAATCAATTACTTTATAAGTCATTTCAGAATTCTCATCAAATTTGACATCTACTCTATCGATTTTGCCTTTTATTTTGAAACTTCTACCTTTGCTTCCAGTTAGTTTTGCTTCATAATTCGCAATTTTAGATTTTTCGCCAAAGCCCAATTCAAAATATGCAGGATAATAATCGTTTGTTTTGCTATATTCAATTTCAGAATTAAGCCATTTAATTAATAAACCTTTATGCTTTTTATCAGTTTTATAATTCAGTCCAATTAATTGATTCAATAATTCTTTTTTATTCACTCCAGTAATGAATTTTTGCTCAACTATTTCTTCGGCTAATTTTATAAGCAGTTGCTGATATTGTTCCAAATTTGAATCAATCAAAATAATAGACTTGAATTCCTCGAATTTTGCAGGAGAATATGAATTTACAACTAAGTCTGTATTTCTAAGCTCAACAAAGAATCTAAAAAGAATTTCGTGGAGTAATGTTCCAATATCCTTATTCCCTACTTCTTCTTCCTCTTTGGTTGCTTCCTGAATCCTGAGTACACCATTTAACAGATGTTTATAATTGCAAGATGCATATTCCTCCAAAGCAGATGGAGAAATACTTTTATTGATATGATTTAATAATTCTTGATGAATAATTTGATTATCAGTCTCTAAATTCGGATTAGTTTCATCAAATCTGTTATCTGTAAAACTATACTCTTTTTTAATCATATCAGGCAAATATTTGGCTAATTCTACCTTATCCAATTTGTTGTAATATTTGCTTACTTCAAAGTTTGAAGTGATGGAATATCTATATTTTTCTGGTATATCTTGAATTTCGATTGTAGTTTTTCTAAGTAAAGCGTCTATAAACTGAGAACGAACTAATAATTCATTGCTGCTATTCTTTGGGAAAGTAAGATATATCTCTTTTTTGCCGAAATTAAGTTCATCAGGATTATTTGTTAAAAATTGATAAAATGTCATTCTATCAGATTCTTCGTGTCTCAATTTTGTATCAGGTAAATCGATTCCAAAAGCCTTTCTAGGATTATATGCAAGTGGGAATTCGCCATCGATTAAGCCACAAAGAAAAGTATATTTATACGGGATACTCCTTATTTGCTCGGTTGCAGTAACCCAAACACCGAAGTTATCTTTTTCTTTTACATTATATTTTTTAGCACTTACAGTAATTTTCAATTTACTGATAAATTCAGAAAGTTTTATTGATTGACCAGGATTGATTTTTTCTTCAACTTCGACCATCTCGTTTATTACATCTAAAAAAGCAATCAGTGCTTTTGCATCTTTTTCTAAATTTTCTTTAATAGTAAGTCTTTCAAAGTCATTTTCTAATGATTTTGTGTCGATACTTTTATTGAATTCAGCAATTTGTTCTCTGATTTTGAATTTTTTGATAATTTTTTCTTTTAATAAATGCTCAAGTTCATTGATTGTATATAGTTTATTCTCAAAATCTAAAGATTTGATAATCAATTTTAAATCACGTTTTGCTTTTTTTACTCTTTGTAACTCTTTGGTTTTTATATAAAAGTCTGTACTTTCAGAATCAAGCAAGTTCATTGATTCTTCAATTGTTTTAATTCTTCTATCTATTGTATTTTCCCAAATTGACATTCCTCTGCCATAAGTATTATCTGAAATTCTTTCGGCAATTGCGAGATTAATTAAATTATCGGCATTGATTTCTTCGCCATTCTCATCAGCTGGAAATTTAATAAATCTTGAATTAAGCGCTTTTTGTAAATCAATTTTTTGGAAATTATTAATTACTATATCAATTAATGAGAATATTGCTGCTATCAAATTTGAATTGGATAGGTAATATCTATCACTAACGAATGCTGGAATTCTGTGTTGATTGAAAATATCTCTTACTCTGCCTGAGTAATTTTCAGGTTGGCGGAAACAAACGCTAATCTCTGAGTATTTAACACCTGATTTCACTAATTCTTTAATTTTTTTGGCTACAAAATTTATTTCGGATTTTAAATCTTCACATCGATAAACGAAAATATTATCGTCAAAAGCAGAACTTTTTTCGATGATATCACCAGCAAAAAGCCATCTTCTTAAAAATGTTGTTTTTAGCAAATCTTTTGGAAAAGGATTTTCATTTGAAATTAATTCCTCATCATTCACCAAATCGATTGAAGTAAATTTATAATCAAAAACCATTTTTTGGATTGATTCATATAAATTTCCGAAAATAGGTCCATTTTTGGTGGAATAATCAATATTCATAGCAAAAGGAACAGTTGAAAGCCCAAATTTCGAAATAAATTCGAATTCAGGTGCTTTAAATTCCGAAAATCCAAATGACAAGATTTTTACATTTTTTGGGAATATTTCATCTAAATAACTGCCAGGATTTTGAGCAGAATATAGCATTAAAAATTTATTAACTGTATTAACTATAGCAGGAGTATCGAGAAGATTATCTGCTTTTAGCGCATTGTCATAAGCAACGTATATTTCTTTTAAATCAATTAGCTTTGCAGATTCTAATTCAGAATTCCCATTTTTTTTACTATAAAATTCAGTGGAATCTTCTCTAATGCCAAAAATCATTTGAAAAAGTTCACCCAAAAGGTTGTCAGAAATTTTCTTGAAATAATTCAAATTGCATTTTTTTACTGCCTTTTCAAATACAGCCATTTGATAAGAACCTGAAATCATTTGATATTCATTAAAATCAGGAAGTGTCTTTAAAATATACTTTACAAATGCCTCCAAATTTAGAATATTTGGTTCTTTTAATGGTTTTTCGTATTTAGCAAAGTACTTTCTAACCAATGAATTTTTTATATATTTTGCTGATTTATTTGTAGGAACAATTATATAGTAATCATTAAGTAAGTCATTCTCAACAATGTAATTAATTGTATTTTCTAACGAATTTTCGCATCCAATTATGGAATAACTCTGATTAAATAGTAATTGTGCCATAATATTTTATTTATCTCTTTTTATCAAATTATTTAGAAGTTCTGATAATGAATCACGATAAACGTTGTCTTTTAGTTTCATTAATGCTGTTCTTGATTTTGCAAAATACTCGTCAGCAAGATTTAGTGCATAAGTAAATACTCCAAGCTCAGTCATCATTTCTGCATATTTTGGTACATTTGTAATGTCATCGCCATTATTTTTCATAAAATTATCAAGCATTTCTTTATGTTCTTGTTTTTCTGCTAACTCAATTGATTTCAATATCAACAAAGTTTTTTTACCTTCAGCAATATCTAGACCTAAAGTTTTTCCTAACTTTTCTTCGTTTGCAGTCAAATCGAGAACATCGTCCTGAATCTGAAAACCAATTCCAAGATTATGTGCAAATTCTTCCAATAATCCCAATTCTTCGTCATTTGCTAATCCGATATTTCCACCAATCATTACAGCTGCTACTAAAAGCTTTGCAGTTTTAAAATCAATCATTTTGATGTAATCTTCAATTTGAATATCTTTTCTGGAATTATATTCCATATCGAGTGCCTGCCCCAAACAAACGTCAATATTCACTTGAGCAAGAATTTCTCTTACTTTATCAGCTCTTTCTGATTGCGAATAATCAGGAATAATTCTATAAGCATAGCCCTGCATTATATCCCCAGTTAAAATAGCAGTTGAGTCGTCCCATTTTTTATGAACTGTCATTCTGTTGCGGCGCATAGGAGAATTATCCATAATGTCGTCGTGAACTAGAGTATAGTTATGCAGAATTTCAACAGCTACGGCAGAATCAATTGCAGTAGAATGATTATCAGAAATTACTCCACAAGAGAGAGCTGCAAATAATGGGCGAATGCGTTTGCCACCGCCACTCATCACATAATTGAACGGTTCATAAATAGAAAGTGGCGACCTTAAGGCAGTTACTTCCTGAATTCTGTTTTCAATTTCAATTTGCAATGATGCAATTAGTTCTTTGGGATTCATAATTTTACTTTTTTAAAATGTTTTTATATAATGTTTTCCAGGCAATTGCTTAATAAATCCTTTGTATTCCAACTCTAAAAGTTTAACCATTACGGTTGGGCTATCCAAATTTGATTTATTAATTATTTCGTCAATTTGAATTTCTTCTGATGAGATTAAATTTAAAACAATGTTCTCTTCTTCTGATAATTCTAATTTTTGCTTTTCTGCAAATAAGTTTTCTTGCTTTATTAAATCAATTCCAAGTGATTTGATAATATCGCTTGGATTGAGAGCAATTTGAGCAATATTTTCGCGGATTAATCTATTTGTTCCGTGGCTTTTAGTGGAATTTATATTTCCAGGAACAGCATAAACATCTCGATTTTGATTAAATGCAAATCTTGCAGTTATCAAAGAACCTCCTTTGGTATCGCTTTCGACAACTAATGTTGTACTTGACATTCCGCTGATTATTCTGTTTCTTTGTGGAAAATAACCTTGTTTGGCACTAACTCCACATTTATATTCAGAAACGATTGAGCCACCTTTTTCGACCATATCTTCGGCAAGTTTTGCTGATATCTGAGGAGAAACTTTATCTATTCCAGAAGCAATTACTGCAACAGTATTTCCATTATTTCTGAGAGCCGTTAAATGTGCGTGAGAATCTATCCCTCGAGCTAAACCGCTTATGATAGACAAATCATATTTAACAAATTCTTCAACAAATTTCTCGGTTACTAATTTTCCATATTGACTATTATTGCGAGTTCCAACAATTGAGATATTTTTAAATTGATTTAAATTTTTATTACCCTTAACAAAGAGTAAAACTGGAGGATAAGGAATTTCTTTTAGTAAATATGGATAATTCTCATCATAAATTGAGATGATATTAGTCTGGCTATTGTGGCATAAATCCAATTGCTCATCTACTTTATCAGAGAACTCGTCAATTTGATTGGAAAATAAATCTTCAACCAATAAATTTTTAATATTTTTTTGCAAAAATCCAGAATCAATTGCATCATTCAAGGAGTTGTGTGTGGCTACTGCCCTATCAATTACATCAAAAGTTATATTTTTAAAATATGTCAATAAAAGTACATCTTTAACCATCCAATTATCTTTAATAAACATTACTTTTGCTCTCTGATTAATCTAAATGAACGCATTGTATATGCAACAAGTGAAAGAGCCATCATAAAATAAGAAAGCCACAATGAATAATCTGCTAATGGCTGGAAATTCAACATAAATAATGCAATATTTAAACCAACTATAGTAACAGTAGCCTTGCCAATTATATTTGATGGAGGAACAGACTTGATTTTGCTTGAAAGTAATACTCCTGCCGCTAAAATCAATAAATCTCTTAAGATAATTGCTATTACAAAAGCTGTAGGAATTTGCCCCTTAATCATCATAATCACTACGATTGCACCAATGAAAATCTTATCTGCAAGCGGATCAATGATTTTCCCAAATTCTGTGATTTGGTTGAACTTTCTGGCGAAATAACCATCAAGATTGTCAGTTACTGCACCGCCAATAAATGCAAGAAAAAACGCATATATATTATGATCATTCCACAATAAAATCCCTATCGGAATTGTAGAAAGAATTCTTAATAAGCTTATAAAATTAGATAAAGTCCAAATTTTTTCATTCATATTTTATTACCTGGAATTATGATAACCACCATCAACATTTAAAATCTGAGAAGTAATGAAATCTGAGCAAGTCGCAAAGAAATAAACAGCTGAAAAAATGTCCTCCGGAACAGCAAATCTTTTCATCGGGATTTTTTCTGGCGAGATCATTGAAGAATCATTTGCTGGTTCGTCCTCGATTAAGACTGTTCCTGGGCAAACCGCATTCACTTGAATACTCGGAGCCAAATCTCTTGCTAATGCTTTTGTGAGCTGAATTAATGCAGCTTTTGAAACATTATAAGGTATTCGTTGATTCCATATTTCCTGACCACCAACTGAAGCAATATTGATAATTCGGCCTTTAAGATTTTCATTTAAAATTTTCTCAGAATAAATTTTAGAAAAATTAAAAGCTCCATTTAAATTAATATCAATCGTGTTTTGCCACTCATCTGCAGTTAAATCTTGTAATGATTTCTTTTCAGGGAAAACACCAGCATTATTTATCAGAACATCAGGCACACCAAAATTCAGGAAAACATCATTTAGCGATTGATTTACTTCTACAAAATTACTTACGATGCACTTTGTCAAATAACATTTAATATTTTTTTTCTTTAAAATATCGAAAGTTTCTTGTGCCTGACTCGCAGAAGCGTTATAATGCAAGCAAACATCCCACCCCAAATCAGCAAAACTGAGGGCGATTTTTTTGCCTAATCTTCTTCCGCTTCCGGTTATTAACACTCTTGGCATAATATTTTCGTTTCTAACTATTTTAAATATGCAATATAAAAGAAAATTGAATTC
>CAIWET010000490.1 GCA_903911805.1 uncultured Ignavibacteria bacterium
AAGTTAGAAATTTATAAAAATAATTATTTATTAATTATCATCGCTTTAGTTTCAGAAATATTTCCATAATTGAATCTATAGAAATAAATTCCATTATTTAATTGCAATTCTTCAGAATTAATTGGAATAGAATAAGAACCTGTTTCCTGATATTGATTTACTAAAGTAGAAACTACATTTCCAAAAGTATCAAAAAGCTTTATAGAAACATTACCAGGATTAGCAACTTTATATTTAATTGTTGTTGAATTACTAAATGGATTTGGAAAATTTTGCTCTAAACCAAAACCTGAAGGAATATTATCATTCACATCTGTTTTAGGATCTATATTTCTTACCAAACGAACATAATTATATATCCTAACAGCATCTCCCTGAGGAGCTTGAGCATTGTAATATCCATTGCCATTCTTTGTTAATCCATTTAAACTGCTTGGTTTAGGATCACTTCTTTGACATCCGGCACCGTGAATATCAACCCAACCACCAAAATTTTGCATATATCCCATTGCTCTCCCAAAACAAACATAAGTAGCACTTGCTCCTCTATTAGTATTTTCCGCACAGAAAGTAGTATTGCTCCAATACCAAGGGAAATCAGCTGCTCCAGCTTCATTTGTAATTTGAGTGCAATTGAAAAGAGGATTTATTGCCCCTGAATTTGTTGAAGCCGGTGAGCGAGTATAATCAACTATACTTTGAAGCTCTTTTGTATCTGGTAATCTCCAATCAGAATATCCTGCAAATGAAAAATTCTCAGCATAATTTAATGATTTCTCCCAAGAAAGGCCTGTTCCATTATCGTTTTGCATCCACATTAGTCCAGTAGCGTTATCTGAGATTGTTCCATTTCCATTATCCACAAATTTATTTGTTCCATAATCTGTATTTCCACGAACATATAATATATAAAAATGCTTTGCAGTTCCATCTTCAGGAACGGTTGCAGTAGTTGGATATCCTTTGATTCGTCCATCAATAAAATTGAATCCAAACATAGCTTCAATTACTCCCATAGCTTTGCTTACATATTTCGTAGAGGATGCAATTTGACCATCAATAACTCTTTCGGATCCTAGACCACCGTGAGATAAAGAGTTTACATCTCCTACACCAACAGAAAAATATGTTGTATCAATATATTTTATTGGAATTGGTTGGTTAGGTCCTGGTTCTGCTCCAAAAAACATTGCAAGAGAATACAATTCTTTAATTGTAGGTAAACGCCAATCATTATAACCACCTGTTTTGCATTTTGCGGCACTATCTAATGCTTCATAATATGTTAATTTATCATAAAAATCAATTTTCCCATCGCCGTTTCTGTCTTCAGTTTGTTGCCACATAAGCCCAGTAACATTATCTGTTATAGTTCCATCATTATTCTTAGTATAAGAAGGCTTGTTTCCCTTATAATTAGAATTTTGCCCGAAGAAAATTTGCCCTGAAGTAGGCATTGCAATAGCTCTTGTGGAGTCATAAGAATTTGTCTGACCAGTTCCGACAATTTTATAATTCTGACTAAACAATATTGAATTTGTTAGAATTACTAATAATATTATTTTTACAATTTGTTTTAACATTTTTTTCCCGATTATTTTGAATGAGTTTTTTATTTAATATTTCTTACCAAACGAACATAGTTCAATACTCTTTCTTCGCCTTGGCCTGTTCCTATTGTCTTCTTATCGAAACGCACAGCTCCGGCACCGTGAAGGTTTTCTCCGTTTCCATCTTCAGCCTGACCAAAAGCTACATACCACGCAGAAGGATATGAACCATTTGCTTTTGACATAGCAGAAGTACTTGTCCAATAATAAGGATAGTCAGCCTTTCCACCATCGTTTAGAATACCGGTACAACTGAAGAGTGCATTTATTGCAGGGCCGACATTGGCAGAGTTTGTTGCATAAGGGGAACGTGTATAGTCCACGAGACTTTGTAGTTCTTTTGTATTGGGCAAACGCCAATCATTGTGACCAAGATAATTTGCTTTATTCTGCGTTTGCGCATAAGCCAGAGCGTGTTCCCAATCCATTCCGGAACCGTTGTCGTTTTTTTGCCACATTAGGCCGGTAGCTAAATCGGAAATAGTACCATCGCTGTTGTTTTGGAATAAATTGACGCCATACGAAAGATTGCCACGTACACAACGAACCTGATGCTTTGGACCAGTACTGATACTATACGATTTAATATGTCCGGTGCCAAAATTCACCCCAAAGGCGAGTTCATCCCCGGCTGCTTCGCCGTTTCCACCGCTTATGTTGCCCAAAACTCCAGTATATTTGTCGCTACTCCAGAATATTGCGTGACTAAGGTCTTGTTCATCTGTATATTTAATGTCAAAATATTTTGTATTGATATAAGGCCATCCGACACTTGCATCCCATAAAGAGTAAAGTTCCTTGATGGTCGGTACTCTCCAGTCGCTGTAACCACCGTAGTTTTGTTTGTTTAAATTGTCAACTACGGTTTGGATTGAAGCCCAATAATATGTGCCACTGTCATAGCTTTTCTGCCAGGTTAAGCCTGTAATTTCATCTTTTACTGTAAGTCCATCGGTACTATTATTGTAAACAGGAGTTGTATGCTCAAACTGTGAATCCTGTCCGTAAAAGGCTTCCCCCAAAATAGGAGTGATAATGTTGCCTGCACTGTCCCAGGATTTGGTTTGACTTGTGCCCAGAACTGGGTAACAACCTTTGTATGCAGCTTCACGAGGAACAACTTTTAAATCACCATTGTTGTTAGTTGAATTTGATGTTGAATTCTCTTTGCAGGCAAATGCTAAGAATAGCAAAACTGCTAAAGTTGATGTCCAAAATGACTTAAAATATTTTTTATTATTCATATAAAATTCTCCAATTTGATATTTTAAAAATACAATTTGATTATTTGACGATTATTATTTTTAATTCCTACGGCATAGTTAAAATAAAAATAAAATTTTGTAATAATCAATACTTATTATTATTTTTGTAAGTTCTTAAAATA
>CAIWET010000491.1 GCA_903911805.1 uncultured Ignavibacteria bacterium
AGTTATGAATTTAGTAATTTGTAATCATATAGTTTTCTTATTTTTGGAACACTAGAAAATATGCTATATAATGCTATAATCTAGTTTTCAAATATTAAATATCTAAAAATTGTTAATCTAGTTTTCCGTAAGAAATTTTCTTAATAATCTATACAAATGACTTACAGGTTTCACTCCTATCAGACTTTATTTGTATTGCTATACATTTCATATAGAGTGAATTTTATAGCTGTTAAAACTAAAATTCCGAAACCAACCATTTTTGAATTTTATTTGGTTGGCTTATCTTATTTCTATTTTTTCAATAAAAATTTCTGATAATATTTTATCCTCATAAAGTTCTTCTAATTGGTTTATCTGTGATTCAAGTAGTTCTTCTTTTTCATCTTTAAAAATTCTGGCACTTTCATAATCAGAAAATACCAAAGCTATTGGCGTGTATTGATAAATTTCATCAAATACTACATATTTTACTATCCACATATTTTTACTTTCTTGATTTGTTAAATAAAATTTCGATTCCGCTTTCTACAGTTTTTCACCGGTACAGTCAAAGGTCATCGAAAACCGCAATCTCTACGGATAGTTATAACTATATTTTTGTTGAATTATTCTCCAATTGCAGCAAAGATAAACCAAGTACTTTCCTTTAGTTCTTTTCCACTTCTTGGGTCAAATTCACAACATTCTGCAAAGGTTCTCCAACCCTTTAGTGTGAATCCACGAACATCAGATTTACAATGCCACTTTGCAACTTTACAGGCAAATATCTTGTCTCTAAAACCAAAAACATTCTTATTAACCAAATCAGGGTCTAAATAATGCCATTTCATTTTGTACTCCTGTTTATTTAATATTCGCTTGGTAATATGCAAATTTTATCAATGCACCAGAGCTGTATTTGATCTAAGGGGAAATCAGTATAATCTATTATTTGAAGATGTAGAATATTGTCATTACCATCGGAAATCTCAACTTTAGCGGAATGATCTTTATTGACCGTTAGCTTAAACACTTGGAATGGTTCTTTCATCACAGATTCTTCAACTTGGTAGGATGCTACTAAATCAATTAGCCAATATGATTGGCATTCTTCAGCAAGAAATTTAACCCCATCAGTAAATAGAATGCCAAACGGGTGTTTATAGTAGTGTTCAGTTCCAGTAAAGTGGTTTAGTTCTGATTTTATCTGTTCAGGTGTCATGATAGCGCCTCTTCATTTTTTGGTATATACCCGCATCCTTCATAATTCTTTCCACAATCTGGCAAAGCTCTTTTAATTTCTGTTTCCTTAATTGAGCATTTTATACAAATGGTTTCATCAGTAAACCAACTCAAAATTCTAACTGGCAAAGGTGAATTGCATCTTTGGCAATTCTCGATTTCAAAAAATTTGTCTTTCATTTCTTTTCCTTATTTTTATTAAAAATTGATTCTTGTTTATTTCTTGAAGATAGCATTATATCAGCAATCTCATAACTAAGATCTGTAATCTGATAAAATTCATAATGCTCACATTTTTTTAAAAGAATTGGCAAAATTGCCAAAGCTATCTTATCTCTAAATTCTGCTATAT
>CAIWET010000492.1 GCA_903911805.1 uncultured Ignavibacteria bacterium
ATCTAAATAATAAAATTGTTAATTTGAAAATATATATAATTAAAGAAAGAAAAAAATGAATTTCCCTGAAAATTTAAAGTACACAGAAGACCACGAATGGCTCTTAGTTGAAGGCAACATCGGAACAATGGGTATCACTGCTCACGCTGCAGGCGAATTAGGCGACGTAGTTTATATTGATATTGCTGATGATTTAGAATCAGTTGCTAAAGGCGAAAGCTTTGGTACAATTGAAGCTGTTAAAACTGTTGCTGATATTTATGCTCCTGCAACTGGTAAAGTTATTGAAGTAAATCGTGGTTTGAACGATGCTCCAGAAACAGTTAATAATGATCCATACGGCGAAGGCTGGTTAATCAAATTTGAAATTGACAATATGGAAGACATTGCTGATTTAATGGATTCAGCTACATACCAAGGTACAATCGGTCACTAAAAAACTTTTCTCAAGGGGGTTGTATCAAAAGTGTCATTTCGAATGAAGTGAGAAATCCAGGAATCATCTAAGTTCTTGATTTACAGGATTCTTCGCTACGATCTGAATGACGAAGCATGTTTTTTCTTGCCTTTTGATACAACCTCTTTAGGGTAAGGTAATGTTTATATATTATCTTTAGATTCTTGCTTTATCAGGAATATCAACTCTCAATAAACAAAAAAAAAGACGTACCTAAGTACGCCTTTACAAATCAAAAAAACTATATTAATCTTATTTCGCTACTCGTTCGAGCCATTTAACCATAAATAGCATTGTAATCATAGACATCAAACAAACGCCAACAAATACTGACCAAGTTATTGAAATTGAGATATTCTCATACATAACTGCTCCCAAAAACAATGAAAAGTTGCCGACAGCAGTAGCTGCAAGCCAGCCACCTTGCATTAAACCCTGCATATGAGCAGGTGCAACTTTGGAAACAAATGATAGACCTAATGGAGATATAAATAATTCAGCTACAGTAAGAATAAAATATACTGAGAACAATAACCAAGGTGTAACTTTAGATGAATCAACCAATGCTCCTTGAGCTTTAACATCATTTAATAATGGTAATCCCAAAGATCCAATTGCCATAACAACAAATGCTAAAGCTGCGATTCCCATACCAATTGCAATCTTTTTAGGAGTTGATGGTTCAATTCCTCTTTTTGATAAAGCTGAAAAGAAAGCAATTATCACTGGTGTCAAAAATACAACAATAAATGGGTTGATTGATTGGAATATTTCTACTGATTTGAAAATACCACCTAATAAAGTATAATCTTTAGCAAACATTGTGAGCGTCAAACCATTTTGATGGAAGGAGAACCAGAAAAAGATTACTATTCCAAACACAGCTAATAAAGCATAAATTCTTTGTTTTATTTCCTGTGCATCTTGTTGGATTTCCTCTTTTGAAATATTTGATTTTGCTTTTGTATTAGTTTTTGCTTTAGGATTTGGTAATACGTTCTTACTAATAATAAAAATTAATAAAGATATAACCATTGCTACTACAGCAGTTAAAAATGCATAATGAAAACCTGTATTGAATGCATTAAGGTAATTATTAGCAAATTCTAATAAATTAGTCGGCATTGCACCATTTGAAACAGTTTTTGCAAGTTCAGTAAATGTTCCATTAATTACCTTTTCTGACATTTTACCATCAATGTATTGGTGGCATAAACCTGGTAAATCGGCATTATATGCAAATCCTTGCATTGAAACAAAAGTATTTCTAACCCAAGTTGCTAAAAATGGAGCAAACATAGCACCAACATTAATAAACATATAAAATATCTGAAATCCAGAATCTCTTTTGTTTCTAAATTCATCATTATCATACATTTGTCCAACTAATGCCTGTAAATTGCCTTTAAATAAACCATTACCAAATGCAATTACAAGTAATGCAGCAAGTGCAATATACTTATGAGTAATCAATGCAGGCATTGATAAAAATACATATCCTGCAGCCATAATAATTAAACCTGCAATAATTGTAGCCTTATAATTCTGGAGCTTGTCAGCAATTATACCGCCCACAAGGGCTAAGATATAAATTGATCCATAAAATATTGAATATAAACCACCAGCTTCTGTACCTGTTATATTAAATTTTGACATCAAGAATAATGTCAAGATTGCCATCATAGTATAGAAACCAAAACGTTCGCCCATATTGGCAATAGCTGCTACCATCAGCCCTTTAGGATGTCCTTTAATCATATTACCTCTTTTTAAATTTGTGAATTAATAAAATCGTTATAACTTTTTCTATATTCTTCTACGTAACCCTGATAATTTGTTGGCGTTTGGGTTACTCTTTCAATTTCTGCTGGGGTTAAATCTCTAATGATTTTTCCTGGTACACCAGCGATTAAAACTCCTGCTGGAACTTCAAATCCTTCTCTAACAACGGTACCGGCAGCTACTAATGAATTTTCTCCAACAATGCTACCATCTAAAACCATAGCTCCAATCCCGATTAGGCAACCATCTTTTAATGTAGCTCCGTGGATTGTAACCGAATGTGCAATAGACACATTTTTCCCGATATTTAATGGATGCTTGCCATTAGTAACGTGTAACATCGAAAGATCCTGAATATTAGTATTTGCACCAATTCTGATGTAGTGAACATCTCCACGAATAACTGTATTATACCAGATATTGCAGTTTTCTTCAATTTCCACATCACCGATAATTCTCACTCCTTCAGTTATGAAGCAAGTGTGATGAATTTTTGGAGTTATGCCTTTATATGTAATTATGCTTCCGCTGTTTCCGCTTTCGTATTTCATATTATTTGATATTTCTAACTATTCTAAAACCTTGAAAATTAATTAAAGTATCTTTATAGAATCTATTTGTCAATCTTAAAAATTTTGAGGCATCGGCTGCCGATCCACCTCTTGATACGTGACTTGTGCCATTAGCTGGTCCAGTTGGGTCATTTTTGATTTCAGGATTATTATAAAACGCAATATCATAAAAATCCCAACACCATTCTCTAGCATTTCCGTGAACATCATAAAGTCCAAATGCATTAATTCCTTTTAAACCAACTTGATGAATATTGAATCCTGAATTAAGCTCATACCATCCCATATCATTTACATTGCCAGTCCCGGAATAATCATTTTCAGCTTTTGCACGAGCAAAATATTCCCATTCAGCTTCTGTTGGGAGTCTGTAACCACCCGAATCTCTAACCCATTGCCATTTGCCCAAAGTATCTTTGGAATAACAAGTTGGATAATTCTTGATTTTTGAAAATTCATTGCAAAATTGAATTGCCATATCCCAATTAACATTCACTACTGGCAGAGAATCGCCTTTAAAATCACTAGGATTATTCTTCATAACTAAACTCCACAAGCTTTGAGTTACTTCGTATGTAGATACTTGAAGCTTTTTGGTAATTGAAATGCTATGAATCGGTAATTCATCATCAGATCCTAAATCGCTGCCCATTTTGAAGGTTGCAATTGGATCGACAGTAACCATCAAAATATTAGGCATAGTATCGAGAGTAAGTAGGAGTTTGTTGGTTGTGTCTTTATTTATTATGAGATAAAGCTTGCCGCTTCTGAAATTTGTATCAGTTTTGATAGTGATGAAAGAATTATTCCATTTTGTAATATTTTTTGATTTTACGTCAGCAACTTTGAAACTATCAATAAATATAGCAGCAGAATCTGGAAATTCTCTTAAATTCTGACCATAAATTGTAAGCTCTTCACCACGGAAAATTTTGCTATTTGATAAGCTGGTAATTACTGGATTGCCGATTTCATTTATGTTGTTTTCGTAGCACGAAACCAAGAAAATAATCGGTAAAAAGAGGAATATAAATCTATAA
>CAIWET010000493.1 GCA_903911805.1 uncultured Ignavibacteria bacterium
ATGATTGATGGTAATGTACCTTGGTTAGAACCTTACAAAATTAAAGTAGTTGAACCGGTAAAAGTAACTTCAAGAGAAGACAGATTAAAAGCTATTGCTGAAGCTGGCTATAACACATTTTTATTAAAATCAGAAGACGTTTACATTGATTTATTAACCGATAGCGGTACTAACGCTATGAGTGATTATCAATGGGCTGGTATGATGATGGGTGATGAAGCCTACGCTGGTAGCAAAAACTATTATAATTTAGAAGATGCAATGAGAAAATATTATGGATTTAAATATTTAGTTCCTACCCACCAGGGAAGAGGCGCTGAAAATTTACTTTCACAAGTATGGATCAAAAAAGGTCAGTATGTAGCTGGAAATATGTATTTTACGACTACTAGACTTCACCAAGAATTAGCCGGTGGTACATTTGTTGATGTTATTATTGACGAAGCTCACGATCCACAAGCAATTCATCCTTTCAAAGGTAATATCGATATTAATAAGTTTAAAGCTTTAATTGATAGAGTTGGTGGAGATAACGTTGCATACATTACTGTTGGTGCTCCTGTTAACTTGGCTGGCGGTCAACCAGTTTCTATGGCTAATATGAAAGAATTATCAAAATTAGCTCACGATAATGGTATTAAAGTTGTTTTAGACGCTACAAGAAATATGGAAAATGCATATTTTATCCAACAAAGAGAAGAAGGCTATAAAAATAAATCAGTTGCCGAAATTCACTTAGAATTCTGTTCTTATGCTGATGGTGCTACAATGTCCGGTAAAAAGGATTTATTAGTAAATATCGGTGGATTCGTTGCTTGCAACGATTGGGATACTTTCGAAGAATTACGCAATATGGTTGTTGTTTACGAAGGTCTTCACACTTACGGTGGTTTAGCTGGACGCGATATGGAAGCAATGGCTCGCGGAATGGAAGAAGCAATCCAAGATCAAAATATCAGACACAGAGTTGAACAAGTAAGATACTTCGGTGAATTATTAAAAGGTTATGGCGTTCCAATCGTAGAACCAATCGGTGGACACGGCGTATTCCTTGATGCAAAAAGATTCTATCCACAAATTCCACAAGATGAATTCCCAGCTCAAGCTTTAGCTGCTCAATTATATATTGAATCTGGCGTAAGAGCTATGGAAAGAGGAATTGTTTCTGCAGGTAGAAATGCAAAAACTGGCGACCACAACAGACCAAATCTTGAATTAGTTAGATTAACAGTTCCAAGAAGAGTTTATACACAAACTCATTTTGATATGACTGCATACTTTATCAACGAAGTTTGGAAAAAAGCAAATGAAGCAAAAGGTTTGAAAATGACTTATGAACCAAAATACTTAAGATTCTTCCAAGCAAGATTCGAACCGATTGCATAATCACGTCGAATTATTATAATTAAAATCCTGCTCCTTAAAAAAAGCAGGATTTTTTTTTATTTTCCCTCTCTATCAAGAGGTGCAAGTGGGGGTGTCTTGTGCATAATTCTTTAAGAAAGAACACATCCCCTAACCCCTTCTTAATAGAAGGGGAACTAAGAAAATTAATTTTTACATTCATTTCACTTATTAATTCCTTCAATGGACTCTCGTAATACTTTAATAATCTTTCGTATGCCTTCAATGAGCTTTCGTATACTTTCAATGAGCTTTCGTATGCTTTCAATGAGCTTTTGTAAGCCTTCAATGAACTTTCGTAAGCTTTCAATGAGCTTTTTTCCGTTTACGAAAGCATAATAAAGGCTTACGAAAGCTCAATAAACCTTTTCAAAAGCGTAATAAAGGCTTACGAAAGCGTAATAAAGGCTTACAAAAGCTCATTAAACCTTTACAAAAGCGTAATAAAGGTATATTTTAGAAATTTTTCGATTGAAATGTTTATTTATTAATTTTAATAATTAACATAATTTCCCAAATATTTCATAATAGAAAATAATAATTCTAAAATCTCGTTACGAATAATTTATTAATCCTTATAATTATGAAAACTAAACCCGAATGGGCTCAAGATATTAACAATTCAAATTTTGCATCAGAAGTTGTTAGCGGTGTTGATTCTATTCACGATGGAATCAATCCCCAAAACAATATTAAATCAATTTTAAATACTAAAAAAATTCCTGATTTATCTGTATTTAAAAATGAAATCATTGATCAAAATCGTACTATCCTTGCACAAGCAATTACTTTAATTGAAAGCAATGCCGAAAAGCATTTCGAAATTGCTCAAAATCTAATTACTGAGCTTCTTCCCTATTCAGGGAAATCTATCCGAATTGGAATTACTGGTAGTCCTGGTGCTGGTAAAAGTACTTTCATCGAGATTTTTGGAACTGCATTATGCAATTCAGGCCATAAAGTTGCAGTTTTAGCAATTGATCCCTCAAGTACAATTTCTAGAGGCTCAATTTTAGGCGATAAAACTAGAATGGAAAACCTTGCTAGACATAAAAATGCATTTATAAGACCTTCCCCATCTGCTGGAAATCTCGGAGGAGTTGCCAGAAAAACACGAGAAACAATTATTCTCTGCGAAGCTGCTGGTTTTGATATCATTATTATTGAAACCGTTGGCGTGGGACAAAGTGAAATCACCGTCAGGTCAATGGTTGATTTCAATTTACTTCTTCTTTTGCCATTAGCAGGAGACGAGCTGCAAGGAATTAAAAAAGGAACTGTTGAAATCGCCGATGCCCTTGTTATCAATAAAGCTGATGGCGACAACTTGATTAAAGCCAATATCACTAAAGAAAATTATAAACAAGCCTTGCATTATCTTTATCCGACTAATTCATTTTGGATTACAAAAGTTGTCACTTGCTCTGCATTGAACGAAACTGGCATAAATGAAATATGGGAAATGATTAATGAATATACAAACATTGCCAAAGAAAACAATTATTTCGAAATCTTAAGGATAAATCAGCAAAAAGAATGGTTTAAATACCTTATTGAAGAAGAATTAAAAGCAAGATTTTATAATTCCGACAAAATAAAATCACTAATTTCAACTACTGAAAAGCGAATTATCGAATCAGATATTTCCCCAACAAAAGCATCAAAAGAACTAATTGATAAATTTTTAAATTCAAAGAATATTATATAGAAATATACATCTTCGTAGGGGCAGGGCATGCCGTGCCCCTACATTAAATCAAATCCAAAATTATTCCTAAGCCATTTTTCCAATATTTTTCCTAATTTTGCAATGTATTAAATATTTTACTAACTATTTATATTAAAATTAAAGGAAAAAATATGAGAAAAATAATATTATGTCTAATATTTATTCTTCCTTTTATCTCAGGATTTGGACAAGATAAAAAATCTGCAAATTATTTTGGTGACCAAATAATAGTAGATAGTATTTCTACTGTACTTATTCCAATAAGTTATGATTTAAATTCATCATCATTTAAAAAATTTGGGTTTGGTTATTATGCAAATATAATTTTCTATAACTTCAAAACTGATTCATCTAAATATTTATTCAATAAAAATTCATTTATTCGTAATTTCAATGATTCTTATAGTAGATATAACGAAAATGAAAAAAGTATTTATAAAAATATGAGTAATAATTGGATTTTCTATTTTGTAAAAGAAGATTATAATAATAATGATCATATTGATAAAGAAGATCCATCAATCTTATATGTAACAGATAGGCAAGGCGATGGATTAAGACCAATAACACCATTCAACAATAATGCGGTTTCAATAAATATTTTTGATAAATTGGGATTTGCATTGATAAAAATTCAATCAGATTCAAACAATGATAAAGAATTTGATGATGATGATGAATATTACCTTTTACGACTTGACCTTAAGACATTAATATTAGGAAATAAGATTGAAATTCGTTAATACCTGACTCAATTCGGAATGAGTGAGTAAGCTTTACTAATAAATTTGTTGGTGGTGGGTTACCCTGTTCTTAAGTACAGTATTAAAAAAGATGTCCAACACTTTTGAAGTGTTGGACATCTAATAAAAAAAGAAATTAGAAATTATTTCTTAACTGCATCCATACCAGCCATAAATGCTTCCTGATTTAAAGGAATCAATTTGTGGTATCTTTCTGGTAAAACTTGCTCTAATGCTTTCCAAATTGTTTCAACTTTAATAATGTCTGTGATGCCGATAAATGCACCGAGCATAATCATATTTAAAACTTTTGTGTTTTTCAATTTGATTGAAATATCACTACCTGGAACAGCATAAATATTAATATCTTTTCTTGTAGGAACATTAATAATATTTGCAACGTCAAAAATCATATTGCCGCCAACTCTTACTTTTTCTTCAAATTTATCAACTGAAGGCTGGTTTAAAGCAACTACAGTATCAAAAGTTGAGATAATTGGTGAGCTGATTAATTTGTCAGAAACGATAGTGATACAATTTGCAGTACCTCCACGCATTTCTGGACCATACGATGGCATCCAAGTTACTTCTTTGTCTTCGATTATTCCGGCATAACCCAAAAGCATACCCATTGTTAATACGCCCTGTCCGCCAAATCCTGAGAATATTGATTCGTGTGTCATAACTATAAAACCTCCGATGGTACTTTAATATCACCTAATTCGTAGAAAGGAATCATTTTGTTTTCAACAAAAATATTAGACTCAATTGGAGTCATTTTTAAGTTTGAAGGACAATTTGAAACGATTTCAACTAAGCTGAAACCCATTCCCTTAATATTATATTCTAATGCTTGTCTGATTGATTTTTTTGCTTTTCTAACTAATGCTGGTTTATGAACTGCTTGACGAGTAACAAAAGAAACACCAGGCAACATAGCGAGCATTTCGCTTATTTTCATTGGATAACCCATAGTTTGAACGTCTCTACCAAAAGGAGAAGTAGTTGTTTGCATACCAGCTAATGATGTTGGAGCCATTTGTCCTGAGGTCATTCCATAAATACCATTATTTATAAAGATTACAGTGATATTTTCGCCTCTATTTGCTGCGTGAATTGTTTCAGCAGTACCGATAGCAGCTAAATCGCCATCACCTTGGTAAGTGAAAACGATTTTATCAGGATGAACTCTTTTTATGCCGGTTGCAACAGCACAAGCTCTACCGTGTGCAGCTTGTTGCATATCAACATTTAGATAATGATAAGCAAAAACTGAGCAACCCACTGGAGCAACGCCAATGGTTCTATCTGCGATACCTAATTCTTCAACAACTTCCATTAAAATTCTATGAACTGTACTATGTCCACAACCTGGGCAATAGTGCATAGGAACATCTAATAATGTTGAAGGTTTATTCCAAACAAGATTATCTTCTTGTATAATTAAATTTTCAGTCATTTTTCAAAAGCTCCTATTTAATAAAATATTCTTCAAATTTTTCAAGTATTTCTTCAGGAGAAGGAATAACTCCGCCTGTTCTACCATAGAATTTTACTGGACATCTGCCTTCAACAGAAAGTCTAACGTCTTCAACCATTTGTCCGCAATTCATTTCTACGTCTAAAATACCTTTAACTTTACTACCAACTTCTTCAAAGATTTTAGTTGGGAATGGGAATAAAGTAATTGGTCTAATCAAACCAATTTTATATCCTTTTTCTCTACCCATTTCCATTGCTCTCATTGCAATACGAGCACCAAGTCCAAAACCAGTTAAGATATAATCAGCATCATCAATATCAATTGCTTGATATCTAACTTCATTTTCTTCCATATCGCGGTATTTTGCTTGAAGTCTCATATTAATTTCTTCCATCTTTTCAGCTTGAATATGGAGAGAAGTAATATAATTTCTAACTGGACGATCTGCTCTACCAGTAGTAGCCCAAGTTTTAGCATTTTTATCAGGTCTTGGCATTTGTTCAAAAAGTACAACTTTTTCCATCATCTGACCAATAGCACCATCTGCTAAAATCATAACAGGAGTTCTATATTTATCTGCAACATCAAATCCTAATTTAACAAAATCAACCATTTCCTGAACGCTTGATGGTGCTAATACAAACATTTTATAATCGCCGTGGCCACCACCTTTAACAGATTGGAAATAATCTGCCTGAGAAGGTTGGATAGTTCCCAAACCTGGACCACCTCTATTTACATTTGCGAATAAACAAGGAAGTTCAGCACTTGCAATATAAGATACACCTTCCATCATTAAGCTCATTCCAGGGCTTGATGAGGTAGTCATAACTCTTGCTCCAGCTCCAGCAGCTCCATATATCATATTTACTGCTGCAACTTCACTTTCAGCTTGTAAAACTACCATACCGGTTCTGTTTGTTGCTTCTCTGGCTAAATATTCCAATACTTCAGATTGCGGTGTAATCGGGTAGCCAAAATAAGCATCGCAACCGGCACGAATCATAGCTTCAGCTAAAGCTTCATTGCCTTTCATTAACTTTTTATCTGCCATTTTTACTCCTATTTTTCAATTTTTTTAATAAATTGAAATTTTAATAATTTAATTTTAATTTAATTTCATTCTATAAACTGTGAATACGGAATCAGGGCAAATGATAGCACAATTAGAACAACCAGTACAGTTGTCGTTAACCTTAGCAATATATCTGTAGCCCTTAACGTTGATTTTATTACCTAGACCGAGAGTATCCTCTGGACATACTGAAATGCAAAGTTCACATCCCTTGCATATCTCAAGATCAATAACAATATCTCCTTTTACTTTTGCCATTTAATGACCTCTTTTTATATTTTTCAATAATTTTTCAATTTATCTTTTTTAAAGACACTAAAATTACGACTTTTTTATGAATTAGCATAACAAAATTAGAAATATTTTTCACAATATTTGCAATTTAGCTTAGTCTAATATTTTCATAAGTTTAAGTTAATAATATTTATGGATTTGTAGTAAGATTTTGCTTGTTTTATTCTAATTATTTATGTAATTTGCAATATTGCAATTAAAACACTAAATTCGCATATTCTATTGGTAAAAATAATTTTACACTTTCTTATGTCTTTACTTTTTTTGATGGAGTAAAAAATGAAAAAAATAATATTTATAATGTTAATTGCACTTATTTATTCAGTGAATTCTCAGAATTTTCAATTGGGAGTTAATTTAGATAATGGTGGTGCTTTTGTCAATTTAATGAATCTAACTAATCGTTATAGCAAAGCTACTTCTTATGATTCTCTTGGTTGGCCCCAAAGCGATTTTGATTTAGTTTTGATGGATGGTCGTCCAGTTCCAGAATGGAATGGAACAATTGATGACCCTGAAAAATATAGAATTGATTATAGCGGTAGATATAAATGTTGTTTTAATGGTTCTGCTGATGTTACTGCCTCTGGAACTGCAGTTTCTATTGAAAATAAATCTTATAATTCTCAAGAAAATAAAACTTACTTTGATTTAATTGTTGGAGCCGCTGGCCAAAGTAATCACGGATTAGTTTTCCTAAGTTTCAAAAACACAAAAAGAACTGCAAATTCTGCAAATAATTCCGGTATTACAAAATTAATTGTTAATCGTCCAGGTTATGAATTAAATTCTGAAAAAATCTTTACCGATGAATTTATTACCCTATGTAAATCTGCTGATTTTGCTTGTTATAGATTCTATAATCTTCAAAATATTTGGGATGGTGAGCCAACATATCCTGCAAAAACTACTTGGGATAAAAGAAAGACTCCTAATGATGCTGCTCAAATTTCATTAAAAGACCAGAATGGTAAATTAGATGGTTGGAGCTGGGAATATATTACAACATTATCTAATATTTTGAATAAAGATATATGGATAAATATTCATATTTCCTGCGATTCGAATTATGTTATTAATTTAGCAAAATTTTTAAAAACAAATCTAAATCCAAATATAAATATTTATATCGAAAATAGCAATGAAGTTTGGAGTGCTACTCAGGCTACTCACGGCCCATATAATCAAGCTGAAGCTAACATATATAAAATCACTTTTGACCAGAATTATGCCAGAAGAACAGTTGAATTATCTAATTGGTTTTCAAATGTATTTGGTAAAAATGAAATTAATAAAAGAATAAGAGTTATATTAGCTGGTCAACACGCTTATATTGGTAGAAGTGATAATCATTTTAAATATATAAATACTACTTTTGGTGCTCCAAAAAATTATATTTATGCAACAAGCACAGCATTATACTTTGGTTCAACAAAAGCAACTGCAACAGATCCAATTGAAATTAACAAAGGAATGATTGAAGATATTAACACCCAAATCAATAGTGCAAATTCAGCTTTTTATCGTCCTAACCATATCAATTTAGCAAAACAATGGCAACTTCCAGGTGGATGTACTTCTTACGAAGGCGGTCCAAGTTTGCCAGAAGGTGGTAATACAAATAATCTTGGTAATCAGATATTAGCACATCGTACCAAAGAGATGGCTGATATATTGAAAATTAATTATCTTCAGGGTTGGAAAGATTTGCAGGGCGGTTTAGCACTATATTTTACTATCAATTCAGCATATACCAGATATGGTTGTTGGGGAATAACAGATGATTACACCAAACCCGATAGAAATTATAAAATGCAGGCAGTTCGAGATATTATTAGTACGTATTCAAGTATTAATGATATATTTTCAAATTGGGATTTTATCAGATTGCATCCAAATCCGATAACTGAAAACTCTTCTATTAGATTTACAGTAAATAAACAGCAAAATTTCAGATTAGAAATTTGTGATATTTTAGGTATTAATAAAAAAATACTATATTCAGGAATTAGCCAGATTGGTTATAATGATTTTGATTTAAATTTGCA
>CAIWET010000494.1 GCA_903911805.1 uncultured Ignavibacteria bacterium
ATAGAAAATTCAAGGTTTTCCTTGATAGAAAATTTTATAGAATAAATTATGACTACAGAAGAGCCGCAACTGAATTTTCTAATATTCTTGCGAAACACATAAATATTATTGACCTTATCCAAAGCATAGCTAAGGAATTATCTGATATTTTAAACATTAAGCGATTGGGTTTGATCGTTTTTAAAAGTGATTCTAAAATTCATACAATGGAATTTACTGGATTTCAATCAACTGAATTTAAAGAATTTTGCAATGCCTCATCTTCAAGTATCTTTACTTCATTGAGTCAAATCAATAAAGAAGTTAATACTTCATTGCTTCCCGATCCATTGGATAAAGTCTTTAAAAGTTTTAGATTTCATTATTTAATACCAATAAAATCAAAGACAAAAGTTTTTGGAGTAATTCTTTTAAGTGAAAAAATGAGTGAATCTGCATTTGATAATGAAGATTTTGACTTTGTTTCATCAATTGCTTCACAACTTTCAGTAGCAATTGAAAATGGAATTTTATACGAAAATCTGGCTGAACAGGAACGAATTAAACACGAATTAGAAATTGCCAGAAGAATCCAGATTGCTTCATTACCTCAATCAGATCCTAAAATAAACGGATTGGATATCGTTGGAATGTCACTTCCAGCGTTGGAAGTTGGTGGCGATTTTTATGATTATCTTTATAATAATGATGATGAAATTACAATTGTAATAGGTGATGTAAGCGGAAAAGGAACATCTGCAGCATTATATATGAGCAAAACTCAAGGTATAATCAGAACTCTTTATGAATTTGAGCAATCGCCAAAAAATCTAATGATTCGAACAAATCAATTGATTTATAAATATCTCGAAAAGAATTATTTTATCTCAGCAATGACAATGAATATTGATACAAAAGACAAAAGTATCGTTCTTGCCAGAGCTGGACATTTGCCTCTTTATTATTATAATTCCAGTAGTAAAGCCGTAGAAAAAATCACTCCTAAAGGTATGATGCTTGGATTAAAGAAAGAAAGATTATTCGAGAGAAATTTAGAGGAATTATCCCTCAATTATGAAATTGGTGATGTTTTCGTTCTTGTTACTGACGGAGTTACTGAAGCTAGAAACAGAATGCTTCAAGAATTTGGTGATGATAATTTAATAGCTACAATTGAAAAAAATAGCAACAAGAGCGCAGTTGATATCAAAAATTCAATTCTATTTAGTCTCCAAAAATTTATTGGAGATGAATTGCAAAACGACGACCTTACATTAATTGTAATTAAAGCAGAATAATTGCAATTAATGTTGATTTTTTTATTAATTTTGAACTATAATTTTAAATATTATTAGATGTTATTATGAATAACGAAGAAAATAAAAGAAACTCGAATATACCTCGCAAAGGAAATAATAAGTATAATTATTCTGAAGATTCTGATAATTATGATGAAAATGAATATGAGATATTATCCAATTTAGATAATCAAGATCAAAATGAAGCTGATTGGTGGCGTACTAAAATGCAAAGAAGAGAAGCTACTAAGAAAGTTATTGGCGTAAGTATTGGTGCGGCATTACTTGCTTATGTTGCATTAAGGGGATGTGATGACGAGGGTGTGTTTGGCGATATTGACGATGATGAAACTGAATCAAACGTTGATGCAATGGACTTGCAGAAAAAAGAAGGGTGGAATGCCGGACATACTGATAAAAATCTTACTTATGCTGATGCTCACGACTTCAATAGTTTAGGAAGTACCGATTACCAAAAATATACTACTCTTGATGAGCTTTTGGCTTGCTGGAAACCAAAAAATGAAGCATTCTTGCCATTTTTTGTACCAACATTGATGCAGGTTACCACAAACGATAATTTTAGAAATGTACTAAAACCAGTTTGTTCAAAAGAAATGAAAGATGAATATTCTAAAGGTTTGGGCTTTAAAGAATTGATTTCTCAATCCAAAGATTTCAAAAAAACTATGATTGTTGCTGATTTATCTGGAACTGAATCAGTTGCTTTTGCAGCTGCTTTATCTGATAAGTGTGTACCTGTAGTTACATTTGATAATTGGCCCCATCCATTAGGAATTGTTCCTTCTCATTTAACATTAGGAGCAATGGTTTATTACGCAGAAGAAGTCAAAAATAATGCTGCGAAACTAGATGAGGATTCCCCTTTATTAATGGTTTTGGATAGAAAAAGATTTAAAACATATATCAATCCAGAATCTGATTTTGACAATCGCTATATGGCAAAAATCCCAACTTCAGAAAATTTGAAGAAATTAGGAATTGAATCAATTTTATACTTAGTTGACAAAGAAACTCAAGAATTAGATGATTTAAATGATGATTTTGCATATTTCAAAGATAACGGAATTACTGTTTCAATGTTAGATTTGGACAACTTCAAACCCGAAGGTTCTAATGCTGATAGCTTAGGAACTCCATTGATTTCTAAAACTCCAACTCAGCAAGCTGCTCCTCAATCAGGTGTTAATCCAAATTCACCAAATTATTATCATTCATCAGCCGCTCCAGTATATTATTATGGTGGACATTCTACCTTTATGCCATTCTTCTTTATGAATTATGGATTTATTTCTCCAATGAGAACATATAGGTCTTATGGAACAATGCCATCAACAATTAGAACAAGTTCATATACGCCAGCAAAAAGAGCAACAATTTTCTCATCAAGATCAGTTGGTGGTACTGGTGGAATTGGAAGAACAAGACCAACTGGATTTGGCTCAATCTCTACAAGAATGAACAGATCTACTGGAAGAATGACCGGAATCCGAACAGGAAAAACTGGATCTTTTGGAAGAGTAAGTTCATTTGGTAGGAGTTCATAAGTGATTGCTCAGGAAGTAATTATAAAAAAAAGGGATAAAAATGAATTATCCAGAGAAGAAATTCTGTTTTTTGTTGAGGGAGTAATTTCCGGGAAAATTTCACACAAACAGGCAGTTGCCTTTTTGATGGCATTTTTTATTAATGGAATTTCTCCAGCTGAGATTACAAATCTTACTCAAATTATGACCGAAACAGGTTTCAAATTTGATTTTAGTAAAATAAAAAGACCAATAATAGATAAGCACTCCACCGGTGGAATTGGTGACAAAGTATCAATCATACTATTGCCGATTCTAATCGATTTAGGTATTTCCGTTCCTATGATTTCAGGAAGGGGATTGGGTCATACAGGTGGAACATTGGATAAGCTAGAATCAATTGTTGGATTATTTACTTCTTTCACCGAAGATGAAGCATATACAATGATGGAAAAAAATAATGGCTTTATCATTTCACAAACAGAAAATATCGCTCCAGCTGATAAGATATTTTATTCTTTAAGAGATGAATGCGGGATAGTTGATAATATTGGTTTGATTGTTTCATCAATTTTAAGCAAAAAATTATCTGAAGATATTCAGGGATTAACAATGGATATCAAAGTGGGTAATGGCGCCTTTATGACAAGCTTATCAATGGCTGAAGAATTGGGTTCTAAGTTTATGGATTTTGCAAAACACGCAAATTTTCCATTAACAATCGTCTATTCAGATATGAATGAACCATTAGGTAAAATGGCTGGAAACTGGCTTGAAATAGTTGAATCCATAGATTTCTTAAAAGGCAAAAAAGTAGATAATCGATTAAAAGATGTAACCTATGAAAGCATCATTCAATGCGTGTTATTATCAGGTTTTGAGCTAGATAGGGAAGAGATAATCCTAATGATTGAAGACTCAATAAATAGCGGTAGAGCTTACGAGATATTTGAAAAAATTATAACTTCTCAAGGCGGGCATATTGAGAATTCATATGAATATTATAAAAATACCCAAGAATTTTCATATATTGCCAAATCATCAGGCTATATTCAATATGATACATACCAAATTGGGTTAGCAAATTATCAACTCGGGTATAAAAATAATCCAGGAAATTTAATAGATTATTCTGCTGGATTTGAATTTAATTTTCATTCAGGTGATTTCGTAAATCAAAACGACGAAGTCCTTAAAATTAAAGGTTTTTTTCCTGAAAAATTTGAAGAAATATCTTCTCTTTTAGATAAAGCAATAACATTTAGTGATATTGAAATTGAGAAAAGAAGCTCAATTATAAAAGTAGTAAATTAATCCCACGCTATCCTTCGACAAGCTCAGGAACCGTTCCTCCCCTTGAAGGAAGTGATCTAAAGAAATTAATCTCATGATTCCCCCTCTATCAAGAGGGGGCAAGGCGATGCACTGAGCTTGTCGAAGTGGGGTGTGTCAGTAAGTCATGCCACACTTGATGCGAGATCTACGTTGGAGATTTTCAATATCTTCGGAGAGAATACCACCCCGCCAAACCTTTCAGGTTTGCCACCCCTTCTTGTTAAGGAGGGGATTATCAAGATAGATATTTCTAAACTCCCTGTTGGTGTTTATTTCATCAAAATTGGCGATAAAATTGAGAAGTTTATAAAGATGTAAAAAAAATCCCGCTTGTAAGCGGGATTTTTAAAATTTATATGTGCATTTCGGCGTGATAAGATGACCTTACAAGCGGTCCACTCTCAACGTGCCTAAATCCAATTTCAAGACCAATTCTCTTGTATTCAGCGAATTCATCAGGATGAACAAATCTTAGTACTTCCTGGTGTTCTTGTGTAGGCTGTAGGTATTGACCAACATTGAAAATATCTACTCCAACTCTTCTAACATCTTTCATTAGCTCAACCACTTCTTCAAATGTTTCGCCAATTCCAACCATAATACCAGTTTTTACGTTCATCCCTTTTTCTTTGCCATATTCTAATACACGTAATGAAGTAGAATATTTGGATTGTGGTCTAATTGCTTTGTAAAGCTTTGGTACCATTTCCATATTATGGCTGAAGATATCTGGTTTTGCGGCAAAAACTATATCGAGCAAGTCTTCTCTAGCTTTAAAGTCAGGTGTAAGTACTTCGATAGTGCAATTTGGATTCAAGTTTTTAGTTTCAATTATAGTTTGAGCCCATATTTCTGCACCCTGATCTTTAAGGTCATCGCGAGTAACAGAAGTAATTACAGTATGTTTTAATCCCATTTTTTGAACTGATTCGGCAATTCTTTTTGGCTCACCGTAATCTGCTGCTGAAGGTTTTCCGGTGGCAATTGCACAAAATCTGCAGCTACGAGTGCAAACGTCTCCAAGAATCATAAAAGTAGCTGTTCCGCGTCCCCAGCATTCCCCAATATTAGGGCAATGTGCTTCTTCGCAAACAGTATGAAGAGATTTACTTCTCATCATAGTTTTCAACTCTGCATATTTTTCCCCACCCGGAGCTCTTACTTTGAGCCATTCGGGACGGGGAATTCTATTGTCGATTCTTGGTTTTTGTGTATTTATATTAGAAATTTCTAAAAGTTCTTTAGAATGCATTTATATTAACCTAAATATGTACGAAGTGATTTCGAACGAGAAGCGTGACGCAATCTTCTGATTGCTTTTTCTTTGATTTGTCTTACTCTTTCTCTGGTTAAGTTAAATTTTTCGCCAATTTCTTCTAAAGTTAAGCATTGATTATCTAGACCAAAGTAAAGCTTAATAACTTCAGCTTCTCTAACTGATAAAGTTGTTAATACCTGCTGAACTTCCACTTTTAGTGATTCTCTGATTAATTCGGAATCTGGCGGTGGTTGCTGTTCATTCGGTAAAATATCTAATAGTCTGTTGTCTTCGCCCTGCACAAAAGGAGCATCAACAGAAAGGTGTCTTCCGGAGATTTTAATAGTTTCAGCTATTTCCGGAATGCTCATTTCTAATTGCTCTGCAAGTTCTGCAGCAGTAGGTTCGCGCTCAAATTTCTGCTCTAATTCTGAGAATTTCTTACCAATTTTGTTTAGAGCACCAACTCTATTTAATGGAAGTCTAACGATTCTTGATTGCTCGGCTAAAGCTTGAAGAATTGATTGTCTGATCCACCAAACAGCATAAGAAATGAATTTGAAGCCGCGAGTTTCGTCAAATCTTTTTGCAGCTTTTATTAAGCCTAGATTACCTTCGTTGATTAAATCTCCAAGAGATAATCCTTGATTTTGATATTGCTTAGCAACAGAAACTACAAATCTTAAATTTGCTTTTACTAATCTTTCTAGTGAACGAGCTGCTTCTATTCCGCCTTTTTTGATGATGCGGGCAAGATTGATTTCGTCATCTGGTGTTAATAATTCCACCCTACCAATTTCTTGCAAGTATTTGTCAAGAGATTGACTTTCACGATTAGTATATTGTTTTGTTATCCTCATATGATCCCTTAAATTCTCATTTAAGTTGTTATAAAATATATATTTAAATCACCAATTAACGTTTAGTGCTGATTTATATTTTATCATTTTTCTTTGATAAAATCTTATTATAGTTATCTTCCCTTAAATATAAAACAGCTTTATTGATTACAGCGTCCTTTATAAATAAGTGCTTAGTGTATTCTTTGTATGTATTGTATCTGTAAATAATTTCGTCGTGTAAT
>CAIWET010000495.1 GCA_903911805.1 uncultured Ignavibacteria bacterium
GACTAAATATATAAATAAAAAAAAGAGTTGCCATTTGTTATGACAACTCTTCTACTTTTTTCTACAATTTTACAATTGCTTGAAAGGCATGTACATTGTATACTACGTTATAATGGCATACAATGTTTCAATTACTATTAGCAAATACTCCAATTCGTTTATCTTCAATTGCTATATGATTCATCAACCAATCTCTTAGAAAATTTACTACTTCAACAGAAATCTTCGTATTACCTAATTTGAATTCTTCAAATAATGTATTAACACTTGATAATAAATCCTTATGTAAAATTTTATGACTTTCAATATCTGGATAATTTATTGAAGTCATAATACCTTCTTCTTCATTGAAATGAAATTTAGTATAATTCAACAATTCACTAAATACTTCATAAAGAATCTCAAGTTCTTTATCTTGCAAATATGCAAAAATAAATTTATTATATAATTCTATCAATATCTGATGTTGCTCATCAATCTTAACTACATTAGTATTAAAATTGTCATTCCATTCAATAATTATACTATCCATAAATTCCAGTTAATATTTAATAATTTTCAATATTTTTTTTCAAAAGCCCTACACATTGAATAACAGTCTCCACAATCATCACATAGATTCATATCGATTATAGGATAAGAATTTTGATCTTCCTGGCTTATTGCATTTTTTTCACACAAGTTCACCATAGAACATCTATGATTTCTGGGGCAATATTCTTCATTAATAACTATCAAATTTGCTTTGACTGCTTCCATTTAAAGTTTGTCCAATAATTTCTTTGCTATCTCTGTTAACATTTGTGGATTACCTTTGCCTTTGGTTTCTTTCATAGCCTGACCAAGCAAAAATCCAAGTACGTTTGTTCTTCCACTTTTGTATTTCTCTATGCTTTCTGGACTTGAATTAATAACATTTTTTATGATTTCTTCGAATAATCCTGAATTGCTTACTTTTACTAAATCTGGTTCTGGGAAATATCGGTAATCGTAAGCCATTTCTTTTGAACGCATTGATCTTGTGCCAAATTCAGTAGAGCAAGTGCAGAATGCTTTGCTGTTAGTTAGCAACTGACTGTGAACTTCTAAACCTATAACCGATATGTAATCTTCTAACATTATCTCTTATTTTAAGATACACTAATTTAATATATACGCAAAATTAAGAAAATTAGTGAAATTATCTATTATTATCAATGTTAAAATTATTAATAATTTCTATTTTCTTACAAAAATCGGATATACTTCTCTTTTGCCATTGGAAAATTCCATTAATATGTAGTACATTCCGGAATCGCAAGGAGAACCATCCCAACGTAATCCATCCCATTTGTCTGCATAAGCAATTTCAGGTTTTCTTAATTGACTTTTAACAACTTCTGCTACTATCCTATCAGCTTGATCAAGTATCTTAATGTTAACATTTGTTTCTTCATTTACTGAATAAATGATTTCAGCTTGCTCATAAGGCGGTTTAAATGGATTAGGAGCAACTATCTGAATATAAGTTGGCAAATAATTACTAAGCGCTGTATCGCTTTGCATACAGGTATTACAGCATAGTCTGAACTTTAAATCATTTGGTAAATTCAACGGTACAAGCCAAACATATTTTTGGTCTTCCACTGCTACATTTTCCAATAAGTTATATGAAATGCCATTATCAATAGACATTAGAATGCTTAATGAATCGCAATTTGCCTTAAGGTCAAGCGAATTCCAACGGAAAGTTTTAGAAGGATCAGCAGTTCTATTAGTATCTAATGTGTATTTTACTCTTTCAGGATATAATCTAAACATATATTTTGATGAAGTATCAACATAAGAGGATTTGAATGATAACAATCTCGCAAATAATAATGAATCTTTTTGCAATGAGTCACATCTCAAATATGATGGACAAGGAACTACGCCTCTTAATGCAAATTTTCCAATACTATCAATTTTGGTAGTCCATAAAGTTGTCCAAGTAGAATCATCAAAGCTAATTTGAATTCTTGCGCTATCAGTGCAAGAAGCAGTTCCATTAATAAAAATATCTTCGCCAACGTATAATATTGGAATACTTGCTGAAGTAATCGTATAGCTTGGTTTATTTATTTTAATAAATGAGGTCGAATCTTTTATTTGCTTGTTATCAGTATTAGTAATAATTACTTTACCAGTTTTTCCAGCTAAATGATTCTCTACAGTATATTTAAATGTGATTGTATCTTTATCATTAATAATTGCAGGTGCTAATGAATAAAGGGTATCCTGAGGGATATTGTTAATATACTCTCTAAATTTTAAGCTAACTCCTCCAGAGCTTTTCATAACATTAATCCATTTAATTGGTAATGTATCACCAACGCAAACTTCATAATCTGTGATAAATTTTGGATAATCTGCAATGATAGTATTAATAAATGACATCCCGATAACATAAGTACTATCAAATGTTGTTACAATCATATCATTTTTGCCATCGCCTTCTAAATCGGCAATTGCAACATTTGAAATTGTTTGAGGAAATCTCGTTTGATAAACTGTGTCAAACGGTGTTCCTCTTTTATATTCTTCTGATTGATAATCTCTTAATCTCAAAACTCTTAATATATTTCCATCGACTAATACAATTTCACTTTTTCCATTTGGAGCTCCATCAATATCATTTACAGCTGCTACCCAGCCATTTATTCTTTGTGTACAAATTGTATCAAATGGGAATAAATAAGTTCCGGGAGGAGATGGTTTATCAATATTATTTCCATCAAGATATCTCAAAACCATTACTTTGCTTGCAGGAAATGCAAAATCTCTTGATGACTGAGTAACAATAATTTCATCGCCATTGTTGTTTGGATAATATGGCAACCATTCATTGGTTGGATTGCCATCTACGTTGCCAACAGCAACTGACCATTCATGGTTTAATGAGCCGTTAAATGAGGGATTCGTAAAGCTCTCAGGATCTGTTATTGGGTCACCAAGTGGGTCAAAAAGGTGTAATTTAGATTTTCCTGTTGATTTTCCAATACCTGAATACTCTTCAGCAACTAAAATTAAATTACTATCTGGTAAGCCTGTGCCAGCTAATTTTATATGATAAGATTTAATATATGGTTTTTTAGTTGGGTCAGGAATAAATATATTATTCATATCAAATGCTGCCGCATCTTCATTTATATTCTTTTTAGTAATATCAAATCCTAAAAGATATGATCTATCAGTAAAAGTAGGAATAGTAGTTACATTATTATTTATCATCATATTAACTTCAACATCAGGTGTAGTAGACAATAAAATTGATTCTTTTGAACCATAATTTAAAGTAATTGATGGTTGAAAAAATCCAACTTCAGGTCCAAAATGAATCCTGTTATCAACATCATCACCAGCATCAGGCATTGGATAAGAGCCAACTTTAGGCCCAAGATTGAACTGAGTAAATCCTCTTAAAAATGGAGGTAATGCTGCATTTGGATCATCAATTGTTGGCTTGGACATATTGATAGTAGCATAAACCATAATATCGCCATTAGTTCTTTTAGCATAAACTGGCTTGATTGATGAGAAAATATTTGGTTTATAAAGTCTTAAGTCAATAGCTAATCTTTTCAAAAACTTAACTGTATCTGCAATATTATCAAATCCAGCAATATAAGCGTAACCTAAAGAGTCCTTTTTATTTTCAAATTCTAAAGTTTCAATTCCCATAAGCAAAGGAACTGTTTTATGAGAACCTATTCCTAAAGAGTTAGTATCAATCAAACAAGAAACATTTTTGATATAGGGATAAAATTGATTAGAAACTTTATGAGTTGCACCTTTTGCGTCAACCACAACGATTTTTCCAGCCATAACAGCAACAATTTCGTTAGGGGCATACGAAAAACCCGAATATACTTTTGGATCATTTATGATATTGCCAATCAATGGTTGAACATCTCCTGAAATTGCAGAAGTTGACCATTTAACTTTAAATGAATCAATTTCTTGCGGAGCAGAACTTATAATCTGCTTTTTAGTAGCTTCTGAATTTCCATTGGGATAAAGCCAATTGCTTGGACTTGATAGATTATATTGAGCTTGCAATCTGTCGAGACCTAAAACTAAAGTCATCACTAAAAAAAATATTTTCAAATTTTTCATTTCTTTTACTCTAAAATTTTTCCAATACCAAGGCTAATATTAGCCATTTTAAACTTATATTTGTTAAATAATAATATTTAACTAATTTTGTCATTATTAACTTGGAAAGCGTAATTAATCGATATTTATTTTAGCAATTCACTTAAGCTATATAAATATCAGTAATTTAGCATCCCAGATTTTA
>CAIWET010000496.1 GCA_903911805.1 uncultured Ignavibacteria bacterium
CTGATTAAGAAAAAAAGACAATTTTTAGTATAGTATAGTATAGTAGAACGTGCTAATGGTGTACTACTATACTAAACTTTATACTGTAAATGAAAATTTTGTATATGGAATAACATAAAAAAACCAAATTCATTCCAAGTTTCTCAAAGATTTGAATTATTTGCATTTTTTAAATATTGATGAATCAATTTTAACTCCAATAAACTTATGATAATATTAAGCTCATTCTTACGTTAATAAGATTGTAACGTCTCCAAATGTTACATCAATTGAGCTTATTAGAATTGAATCCGATAAGCTCAATTTTATTAGAATCCAACATCTTCATTTTTTGAATCATCATCTAATTTTTCATTAACTTTTGATTCGTTCCTATTAAAAAGCCATTTACCTTTATCATCTTGAATAATTAAATTTAAGCCTTTGATATCTTTATGAATTTGTTTAGCTCTTGATAATGAAATATATTCTCCTTTATCATTAAAATTTTCTTTGCAATAAGTTGTAATAAACTCATTATAACCAATTGATGATTGAAAATATTTATATGCAATTTCAAATAAAGTAGTTTCTTTACTATAATTTAAATTTTGGAATAACTCGTCTTCGATTGTATAACCTAAATCTTTAATTAATAAATTACTAAATTGGTCTCTATATGTTTCTACTAATTTAATATTTTTGGTTTCAGATGTACTCCTTAATTTGCCTTGTTTGATGTATTTAATATTCATATCGTTTGTTTTACCCATTAATACTATATTATCAGCATAATTAACGATTTTTGAACTACCTTCAACATCATATATATTTAGAGTCCTTTTTGTTTTCATATCAATTTTTGGTGTGTGTGCTACTACTATTATTCCGATACTTAAAGTTTTGCATAGATTATTTAAAATTTTCATTGTTTGTAATGCGGTTTCTTGGTCTTGCATAGCTTTATCGTTTAAGAAGCCTAAATTATCAATCACTATAAATTCAGGCCTATAGAAATCAATATGTTTTTCCATAATTTCAAAACTAAATGCGGTTTCATATTTTTCAATAATGGTTTTTGAATCATTGACAAATACATTTTCAGAAAATTTAAAATTTCTATACCTATCTGAAATATGATGTTCTTTCAGCTCTAAATCATATATCAATACTTTGCTTGGTTTCATCTCATTTTTTTCATTTAAATAAGATTCTCCATTACCAATAGCATTAGCAATGCCAACGGTTAAAGGGGTTTTTGCTACGTTTGGCATACCTGCAATAAATGTTACTTCTTTATCAGCTACGAACTCACCAAATATTAATTTTCTTGGTGGTAATTTCTTAGCTCTTTCAATTCTTTCATTCATAGTTATCATCTCTCCTTTCATAGAATCATCTTGGTTAAGGTTATTGGCAATAAGCTCAATATTAGATTCTTTATTGTTGTTAGGTTTAAGAGTTTTATTTATTTCGTCTTTTAATGATTGCATAGGTACTCCATTGCTTTATTCATCATACTTTCAAGGTCTCTATAATACTCAATTTCTCCTTTTTCATTTCTCATTTGAAAGTATTGGTTATCAGCATTGTTTTTAATTGAATTCTCAAACTCAATTACTTCTTTCAATCTAATCTTGAAATCTTTATCAA